>JALZHG010000087.1 GCA_030914045.1 Chloroflexota bacterium
GCGGTACGTCCTCCCGCCTCAATAGCTCAGCTATACGCTTGCGGACAGCCTCGGGCATGCGCCACACCCTGCCTTATGTAATCAGACCCTGCACAAATCTTCCAGGTTCAGGTCGCAAGGAGTCTCTTAAGTATAACACAGCACGCGCTTCATCGACGGGCCCTGTAAACTGTGACAAACGGCAAGACGCCAAGACGCAGAGAACGCGCCAAGTTCAATTTTAGGATTGTGGCTCAAATGAGAAGACCAGGGTGCGACAGCGCGTACCCTGGTCTTCTCATTTGCTCCCGACCCTTAATCTACTTGGCGCGTTCTCTGCGTCTTGGCGTCTTGCCGTTGATACTTCCGGCTGATATGCAGCTATGCCGCCCCCTCGAGCGTATTGCCGGGTTCGGCCCGTTGCACGTTCAGGTCCGACACCTTGAAGCCCAGCTTGGCCTCGAACTCCTTCAGTAGGCTCTTGCTGCCCTCAAACGCGTCGGGCGGCAGCGGCTGACCGTGCAACAACTTCTGCATTATGTCAATTTCTGTCCTGGAGAACGAGGCTCCGTGTAGCTTGTACTCCTCGAACGCTTCCCAGGCGTATGGAGCTACAGCCTTTGCGCAGACCGCCACTTGCTCGGCAAAGTCGCGTATCTCCTTCTGAGCGTGGGCGTCGAGGCGTAGACGGAGGAAGTGAAAGAGATTGTGCAGGTTCATCTGCCAATAGAACTGCGTATAGACTGACAGTGGCAGCACCGTGCGGGCAAGCTCTCGCGCCACGTTGTCCTGTAGGAATTGCTCGTACTGGGAATAGGCCGTCTCCCGGTTCTCCTTTAAGTAAGCCAGGAAGCGGTCAACAATCTCCTGTGGCACCGGCTCCGGCGAGCGCCCCTGCTTGTTGTCCTTGCTCTGGAACCCGATGTCCTCTCGTGACGGCTCGTGGAACTCCTCCCGGACGATGGAATAACGGGCACTCTCCTCATTCACGCTAGCCGTGCGATGTCGTATCCACTGGCGTACCACGAAGATCGGGGCCTTGATGTGGAACTTCAGCACGACCATCTCAAAAGGCGTAGTGTGGTCGTGTCGCAGCAAGTACCGTATGAGGCCCCTATCTTCGCGCACACTCTTGGTGCCGCCGCCGTAAGAGACTCGCGCCGCCTGCACGATGCTCTGGTCGCTGCCCATGTAGTCCACCAGCCGCACAAAGCCGCTGCTAGGTACAACGAGTTCCCGGTCCAGTAGCTCCTCAGCCTGTTGAGATACGATATGGCCCATAACCTACCCCTTTCACTGAACGGTACGTTTTGGGCTATTATAGGCGGTGCGGGAATCGGGCCGGTGGTTATCCACCCGTTGTGGATAAGCTGCGATTACCCTGCCGGAACGTTTCGGGAGTACAAGAGAACAAGGCATCGGTCTGCAACCTGGCAGGAGGAAAAATGGTCGAGGCAGAACACAATACGCGAGACACTATCGCGCTGCTGGATGAATTAGCCGCCAACGCCTGGCCCGCCTCTATCCAGCAACAACTCGAAGGCTGGAAGCTACGGGCGGCGCGCGGGCTTACCAGGCGAGCCAACAGCGTCTACACGTCCGGCCCTATGCCGCGCTATTCGGATTGGCTGCATGAGGTGCAAAGCTTCTACGAGCGCCTTGGGCTTCCCGTGCGCTTCCAAATCAGCGACGGCAGCCCCAACGAGCTTGACCGGCTGCTTGATGAGCTAGGCTACAGCCGGGAGGCTCACACCGAGGTGCATACCGCCTCTGCTGCTGCCGTAGCAGCCCAGAGCACACCAACAGACGGACCGCCGGTCCTTGCCGCCTCCCACCTGGAGGAGCACTGGCTGGAAGCCTTTCTCCGGGTCGAGGGCCATAACCCCGCTCTGGGGGATATGTACCGCACCATCTTGTCGGCAATTGGTCCCGCAACAAGGTTTGCGACCGTACAAGTCCAGGAGGAGATCGTCGGCGTGGGCATGGCGGTCACGGAACGGGGCTGGACCGGACTGTTCAACCTGGCGACGGCCCAGCATATGCGAGGGCGAGGTGTGGCGACTGCCATCATTGCGGACCTTGCAGGCTGGAGCATTGAACAAGGCGCGGAACGTCTCTACTTGCAGGTCATGTCGAGCAACGAAGTCGCGAAGAGGCTCTATGCCAAGCTGGGCTTCAGCTATCTGTACGGCTACCACTATCGCAGCGAGCCGGGTGGCCGCTGAAACTGGCGAAGCAGGCAAAGAGAAACCCCAGACAGTCCTTGCGGATCATCCGGGGTCTCAAATAGTCTTTGGAATGAGGCCGAAACCTCAATACCTCTGACTGCTCTCAGTATAAGAGCAGACCGGTGGCAGGTCAATAGGCGACGTGCCGCTTTTTACACATTCTAAGCCGGGCGGAAGGTATGCAAATGAGCATGCTGCTCACCCGGCAAACAAAGGTGAGCCTGCCGCCCTATGAAGCGGCGAACTGGTTGACGGTGTTCACCAGGTAATCGATGTCGAACGGCTTGGCGATTACGGCGTCGGCGGCGGCGCCCCTTGCCTGCTCCCGCAACGTCTCGGAGGCCGACATGATGATAACGGGCATGTCCTTCATGTGAGGATCGCGCTTCACCATCTTGCAGACCGTAATGCCATCCATCACCGGCATCATCACGTCCATCAACACCACGTCGGGTGCGCCCGGCCCGTCCTCGCTCAGTACCTTGTAGGCTTCGACCCCGTTGCGTGCCACCGCAATGTCGTACCCCTCGTACTCAAGCACCAACGAGCAGACGGCCACGAGATCGGGATCGTCATCAACTACAAGTACCTTTGTCATATTGTCCTTAGCTTTGGTAACCATGGTCCTACCACCCCTGGAGAAGCTACTTTGCAATAAGCATGCCATGAGAAATTTGGGAATTAGGATTTCGGATTGCGGATTTTTATTTCGCACTTGAGGTTTTCGGCTGGAATAGACTATAGAGAGGTATTGCTGGTTCACATTTCTAGCGTTGGAGGTTACTTTGAACAAGGCTGATCTTGAGAGGAGAACCAAGGCTTTCGCGGTTGATGTGATTAATTTTGTTGGCGGACTACCCAAGAATCAAGTAACGAATGTGCTCGGCAACCAGTTGCTGCGTTCAGGCACGTCAATCGGTGCCAACTACCGAGAAGCAAACCGGGCTGCTTCACGAAACGACTTCACCCACAAGGTGAGTCTCGTTGAGAAGGAAGCCGCAGAAACACTCTATTGGCTGGAACTATTCGACGCCATCTCGTTAGGTAATGCGGACCTCCGGCATAGCCTTCTAGATGAGAGTAATCAACTCATTTCTATTTTCACAAGTATAGGCAGAAGCCTGAGAAACAGCCGCTGAAAAGAAAACAGAAACCTTAGAACTGAGATTCTCTGGGAATCCAATCAAATCCACATTCCGAAATCCTAATTCCCAAATCACAACGGTATATTGCCGTGCTTCTTCGGCGGGTTGGTGTCGCGCTTGTTGCGGAGCATCTGGAGAGCGCTGATTAGCTTGGGGCGGGTGAGGCGCGGCTCTATCACGTCGTCTATGAAGCCACGTCCGGCGGCGATGTACGGGTTGGCGAACTTCTCCAGGTAGTCGGCCACCAGTTGCTTGCGGGTGGCCTCGGGGTCGTCGCTCTGCTCGATTATGTCCTTGAAGATGATGTTCACTGCGCCGTCCACGCCCATCACGGCGATCTCGGCGGTGGGCCAGGCGTAATTGATGTCGCCCCGCACGTGCTTGGAGTTCATCACGTCGTACGCCCCACCATACGCCTTGCGCGTAATGACCGTGATCTTGGGCACCGTGGCCTCGCAATAGGCATACAGCAGCTTGGCCCCATGCCGGATGATACCGCCGTGCTCCTGCTTCACGCCGGGCAGGAAGCCGGGCACGTCCACGAAGGTGATGATGGGGATGTTGAAGCAATCGCAGAAGCGCACGAAGCGGGCCGCCTTGTCAGACGAGTCAATGTCGAGCACCCCCGCCAGCACCAGCGGTTGCTGCGCCACAATCCCCACCGACTGCCCGCCCAGCCTGGCGAACCCGCAGATGATGTTGCGGGCGAAATGCTCGTGCACCTCCAGGAACTCTCCACGGTCTACCACGCGCCGGATAACCTCGTGCATGTCGTAGCCCTTCGTGGGCACGTCGGGCACCAGGCTGTTAAGCTCATCGTCCATGCGGCCGGGCGGGTCGTCGTTGGGCACAAAGGGCGCGTCCTCCAGGTTGTTTGAGGGCATGTAGCTGAGCAGGTCGCGTATGCGAAGCAGGCACTCCTCCTCGCTGTCGATGGCGAAGTGCGCCACGCCCGATTTGGTGTTGTGGACCATCGCCCCGCCCAGCGTTTCGAAGTTCACGTCTTCGTGCGTCACCGTCTTCACGACGTTGGGGCCGGTAACGAACATGTACGAGGTGTCCTTGACCATCAACGTGAAGTCAGTGATAGCGGGCGAGTAGACCGCGCCGCCCGCGCACGGCCCCATGATGGCCGAGATTTGAGGGATCACACCCGAAGCGAGTACGTTGCGCAAGAACACGTCGGCGTAACCGCCCAGGCTGAGCACGCCCTCCTGTATGCGCGCCCCACCCGAGTCGTTCAAGCCGATAACCGGCGATCCGTTCTTCATCGCCATTTCCATGATCTTGACAATCTTCTGCGCGTGCGCCTCCGAGAGCGACCCGCCGAACACTGTGAAGTCCTGCGAGAAGACGTACACCAGCCTCCCGTCGATGCGCCCCCAGCCCGTCACCACACCGTCACCGAGCACCTTCTGGTCGCCCATGCCGAAATCAGTGATGCGGTGCGTGACGAACATGTCTATCTCTTCAAACGACCCCTCGTCCAGCAGCAGGTCCAGCCGCTCGCGCGCCGTGAGCTTGCCCTTGGCGTGCTGTTGCTGGATGCGCCTGTCGCCGCCACCCAGCTTCGCCTGCTCCTTAAGGTCCCGCAGCCTGTTGATGCGCTCGGCGGCGGTAGGCGGTGAGGGTGTCGCGCCGTTGGGCGAAGGTGCGGGGGCTGTGTTCTCGGTGGGGCTTACGTCGGAGGGGATAGCTTCCTGGCTGTACTCCGAAATGGGCGTACCAGCATCCGGTTGCGCGGCCTCGTTATCTCGCGTCATAAGGTATCGTCCTTCGTGCGTAGTTGTAGTTAACAGCAGCCATTATAACGTCTTGCTTTCTGACGCGCCATGCTCCGGCGATCTAACTACAAGGGCTTAGCAGGTGCTACACCTGGGAGCACCCGCCTCCCCTGCGTAGCAAGGAAGTCCTATAGCTGTTTGGTGGCCCGTGTCTCATAATCAATCGGAGGTCTATTTGACTCGGTTAGAACAACTGTGTGCTACTTATTAGGAGCAACTTCCGGTGACGGGCTATATTCTCATCTTTCTTGCGATTGCAGGCGCTACGGTTACCTCACACGCGTTTCTACTTATGTGCTACGTCGTGTCGTGCTACCGCGCCTGGGTAAAGGCGGACGGAGCTGACGGCTTCTTGAGCATCGCGGGCCGCGCGATAGTGGCAGCTGTGGCTTACGGAGCTTCGGCGGCAGTATTGGCTGTGCCGCTTTTTGTGCTTGCAGGCATATTTGCCTTCTCGCCAGGGCTAGCCAGCGAGTTGGATATTTTCCCCGGCCTCGCTGCATTCGCAGTTGCAGCCACCTACGGGCTGCCTTTCGAGGCCAGCGGTGGGGACTTTCCCATCGTTATAGGCGTAGTGCTGATTGCCTTCTTCGTGCTTGGCCTCGTAACGATGCTGCCGGGACTTGGCTATGGTTCAAAGCGCCTGTGGGCAGGGTTCGGCATGGCCGCATATCTCACGTACTTGTCTTGTTATGCCGCATACGTATTTCCGCAAATTGATGCGCACCAGGACCACTACATAGCGGGGTCTATCCTCGTTGTGGCATGTGTGTCGCTGGCTGCGGGAGCCACACGACTCTGCCTGTGGACAATAGCCTCGCTGCCCGAAAGCAATCCTTCGCTCCTAGCCTCTCCGTCCATACTCCCTCCCGGTCATAGCCTGTAGGGCCACGCACACAAGTCCCTCTTGACTGGCAGGGACCAATTCTTGCTACCACAACGCCTTTGCCGGCACTCCGAATGCCGACCTGTGCGTTCAAGTAGCCACCAGCGTGGTAGTTACAGGCAATGGTGCCTGTGTTGAAGACCAGGAGGGAGTGAAGGCACATGAAACGAATAGTTGTCGCCCTGTCAGCCGTTGTATTGGTGCTGATTATCGCACGCGCATCCACCAGCGAGATGCTACCCACGAGTCAGGTCGCGGCCCAGGCGAGGCCCGCCGCCCCTCAAATCAACCTGACTAACCCCGAAACAAAACACGCCGTCAGCTTTGACGTGTCCCCGCCCCTTAGCTCGATACCCCCGGCGGCACCCGTTTCGTCCAACAAGCAGGAGTACGAGCGCGAGAACTGGATGAAGCCGGGCAGCCAGGTGCCGAATTACGTCGGCGTCGATCCCGTTGTGCAACACGCCTTTGGCGGCGCGGCCATGCCCACCCCTATCCTTACCTTCAAGGGGTATACTCAGCACGACAACGCCGACACGGGCCTGCTCATCGTATGGCCTCCCGACACCGAGGGAGACGTGGGCCTGAACCACTACTTCCAGTGGAACAACATCGGCTTCAAGATCTTCGATAAGGCGGGCAACCTGGTTTATGGTCCTGTGCCGGGCAACACCCTGTTCCAGGGCATGACTGGCCCGGCGGGCGATGCGTGTTCCGGCACGAACAGCGGAGACCCCATCGTGCTGTTCGATACGATGGCGAACCGTTGGCTCGCCAGCCAGTTCACCACGTTCAACGTTCCTTCCGGCCCCACGTACGAGTGCATAGCCATATCCAAGACGGACGACCCCACCGGCCAGTACTACCGCTATGCCTTCCTGGCAAGTCCCACTACAAATCCGACTTACTTTGAAGACTACCCTCACTTCGGCGTGTGGCCTGATGCTTACTACATGACCACGAATGAGTTCAACATCAATCCTGTGAACGCGGGTGCGGTCTTTGTGGGAGCAGGCAACTTCGCCTTCGAGAGAGAAAAGATGCTCGCGGGCGACCCCGCCGCCAGGATGATCTACTTCCACCTGAATCCTCCTTACGGAGGCTTCCTGCCGTCTGACATGGACGGTCCCACGCCGCCACCGGCTGGCAGCCCTAACTACTTCATCGCCGTCGATGACGAGTTCGGCGCCAATGCAGAGGACCTGCTGTCCATCTTCAAGTTCCACGTTGACTGGTCGAACGTCGCGAATTCCACCTTCACCGGCCCCGTTGAGGTGCCTGTGGCGGAGTTCGACCCCGACCTGTGTACGGCCACCAGGGAGGCCTGCATACCACAGCCCAACACGACTCAGAAGCTAGAGACGATATCGGACAGGCTGATGTTCAGGCTGGCCTATCGTAACTTCGGCACTCACGAGTCGTTGGTGGTGAACCACACAGTAGACGCCAGCGGTACCGGGCAGGCAGGCGTGCGCTGGTATGAGTTGCGCAGCCCCAACACCATACCCACGATATACCAGCAGGGCACCTATGCCCCCGACGCTAATCATCGCTGGATGGGCAGCATGGCTATGGATGGCGACGGCAACATGGCTCTCGGCTACAGCGTGTCCAATGCCACCGACCTCTTCCCAAGCATACGCTACACGGGCAGGCTGGCGGACGATCCCTTGGGGCAGATGTCCCAGGGTGAGGCCAGCATGTACGAAGGGCTTGGCTCGCAGGTTGACCCTGAGGGCGACCTTGCCCGCTGGGGCGACTACAGCATGATGGGCATCGACCCTGTGGACGATTGTACCTTCTGGTACACCCAGGAATACTACCCGACGACCGGCACCTACTGGAACACGCGCATCGGCAAGTTCAGGTTCGAGAGCTGCGGAGGGGGTGCCATACCCACAGAAACGCCCATACCCGCCCCGAACCCCTGCACCCTGCCCGGCCACATAGTGGAAGAGGACGGACTCGGTGACACTGGAGTGGGGAATGTAGATACCAACCAGGACAAGTACGACATCGAATTCATCAGTGTTGCCGAACCCTACACTGGGACCGGGCCGAACCACCTGGTATTCACGTTGAAGGTGGCAAGCCTGGATGGCCCGGAGAACGACCCCTCCACCAGCCCCAACTCGTACTGGCGGATTGTCTTCACCAAGCCGCCGACCACAACCCTGGGCTTTGTTGATATGCGTACCGATGCAAGCGGGAACGTCACGTTCAAGTACGGCACCGGCACCAGCACTGTGGTTGGCGATGCCGACTTCGGCACCTACACCCGCGACGGCCACATCCGAATTACCGTCGCCACCTCAAAATTAGGTCTCACAACGGGCGATACTCTCAGCCAAATCTACGCCAGGGTATCCAACGGGGCTATTATCATTGACAACGCGAACTACCCGGAACCGGACAGGAGTGTCACCTACACGATTCGAGGAAACGCAGCCTGCCAGTTCGGCGGCGGAGCCACACCTACGCCTATAGTTGTGCCCACGGCCTGCCCAATCCAGTTTGCAGACGTGCCGGCCGCGGGCCAGGGTTCCACTTTCTACACGTGGGTGCGCTGTCTCGCTTGCCGCCAGATCGTGAGTGGCTACCCGTGTGGCGGACCGGGCGAGCCTTGCAACGGGTCCAGCCAGCCCTACTACAGGCCGGGCGCTAACGTCACGCGAGGGCAGCTATCCAAGATCATCGCCAACGCCGCCGGCCTGGTGGAAGTACCGGCTCCTGACCAGCAGCAATTTGCGGACGTGGAGCCGGGAGACCCGTTCTACCTGTTCGTGGAGAGGCTGGCGCAGACAGGTGCCGTGGAAGGCTACCCGTGCGGTGGGCCGGGCGAACCGTGCACCACACCCAACAGACCCTACTTCCGCCCCAACAATCCGGCCACGAGGGGGCAAATCTCCAAGATCGTGTCCATAGCAGCGGGCTACGAGGAGGATATACCCGCCGAACAGCAGACCTTCACCGATACGCCATCCAACAGTCCCTTCTGGGTGTACATAGAACGCCTGGCGGGTCGAGGAATCATCTCAGGGTACGGCAGCGCCGCCCAGTGCCCCACGGGCACACCGTGCTTCCGCTACAACGACTTCACTACGAGGGGGCAGATGGCGAAGATAGCCGCCAACGCCTTCTTCCCGGACTGCGAGACACCCGCGAGGGCTGCGCCGTAGCCCAAGCTGTTCTAGTAAGCAGTTGGTAAATAGAAAGGGTCTCCGGCTAAGGAGACCCTTTGTGTTTGTGCGGCTGGCGGTTACCAACTCAACACCTGCCGACAGGTACCCTAGCCAAAAGAAAAGTTCCGCTCTTAAACAATGCTGAATGGAACTTGTCTCTCGTACCAGAGTGGCATCTACTCTACCGACTTAGGATTTTGCCATCAGTAGAATAGATTGCTTGAGTGCCCAGGATTTGACTCTGCCTTAAATGGCCCCGCGCTAAGACCAGGCGGCCCTATAAATACCGCTGGAAGAAGGAGTTGACGCGCTGCTGGTACTCGTCGGGGGCCAGGACAGGCGCGTTGGCATGGCCGCAATCTGGCACGACCCATAGCTCCTTCGGCCCCGTGGCCGCATCGTAGAGGCGCTGTGCCGAGTGCGGGTCGGTGAGGGAGTCGCAGTCGCCATGGATGACGAGGAGGGGGCGGTCACCGAGCCGGGCAGCGGCCTCGTCAGGGCGCACCTCCCCCGACTTCATCCCCAGCATCGTCTCGGCGCTTCGCACGATGAGGGGCGCGATAAAGAGGGCGCGCGGGCTGATGAAGGCGCTGATACCCGGCCGCACCATCCCGAAGAGGTCGGCATAGGAGGAGTCTGCCACCACTGCCCTTATTCCGGGGTCCTCCGCCGCCGCGAGCAAGGTAGTGGCCCCGCCCATCGACACGCCAAGCGCGCCCATACGTGACGGGTCTACGTCTTCTCGGGTGCGCAGGTAGTTGGTCGCGTCCATCGCCTGCCAGCGTTCCTTGTAGCCGAACGTCACCGGCTCGCCCTTGCGCAGGCCACTGCCCGACATGTCGAACAGGAAGGTCGCAAAGCCGCCCTCGTGTATCGACCTTGCGTAGCCCGCCATCTGCTCTTTGAACCCGCCGTAGCCATAGGCCAGCATAACCGCGGGCCAGGGCTTCGCCACCTCGTCGGGCGCGGGTACGAACCAGCCGCCGAGGGGTTTCCCATCCCGCCCTTCAAAGACGACGTACTCGGGCTGCACGGGCAGTGCCATCTCCAGCTTGCCTAACGTGGCCCGGTAGTACTCTTCAGACCAGTTCGGGTAGATGATGCGCCGCGCCGCCAGTATCGGAAACCCTCCGAACACCAACCCCGCCAGACCGACCCCGGCCAGTGCCGCCCCACGCGCCAGCGCACGAGGCAGCACACCCTGCCCTCTTGGCCTATCGCCACGAGTTGCTACCTTGTTTATAAGTTCAGGGGATATGTCTCCCCTGTCCAGTACCACTTCCATCCGGTTGCTCCAGTTTCCTTGCCAAAGACACGACAATTAGTCATACGTGCCGCGGGCACCAAATAGATGTGCCTACCCAGGATTATAGAGTGCGCCCGCTTGCGCCGTCAACGCATTCTGCCCGGTCGCGCCGCCGGACCACGAATCTGTTCAGCCGGAAGAGGTTGCTAAGGTATCTCACTGTAAGTCTTGAAGCTATCTCAAGAAGGACAGTACGGAATACAAGCACCAAATCTCACCCTGTCTTTTCGAAGGTAGTGAGAAATCTCGTCCCTCACCTCCCAAGCAGCCCCTTTCCTAAGCCATAGAGTCCCATGAGCAAATAGTCACACCTGCATGCAGGACGAGATTTCTGACTACGTTCGAAAAGACAGGGTGAGATTTGGTGCTTGTATTCGGCTCTGCCGTTTTTCAGATAACTTCTAGCCAAAGGAAAACGCCCACCCCACGAGAGGAATGGGCGCTGTAAGAGAAGCCAACCTCGATTCTCTCCGGCCAAACCGACAGCGAACATCGGCAGACTAAATCAAGCGCGTTGCGTAGGCTGCGTAATCAATCCCCGCTGTATGGCGTACACGGCGGCGTGGGTGCGGTCGTTGGTATGGAGCTTCTGGAAGATGGAGGTTATATAGTTCTTGATCGTCTTCTCGGACAGGAAGAGTTGCTCCCCTATCTCGCGGTTGCTGGCGCCCCTGGCGATCAGGGTAAGTATCTCCAACTCGCGGTCCGTCAGCCCCTCAGGGTTGTGCTTCTGAGCCTGCTGTGATAGTTGCTTGAACTGCTGGAAGACCTTGCCCGTCATGGCGGCATCGAGCACGGAGCTACCGGCTGCCACGCTGCGCAACGCCCTCATCACGTCCAGACTGTCAGCGTCCTTGAGCATGTAGCCGCGCGCCCCGGCATTGATCGCCTGGAACACGTGCTCGTCTTCGCGGAACATCGTCAATATGATTATTGCCTGCTCCGGCCGCTTCATCAATATCTGGCGGGTCGCTTCCACGCCGTCAGCGCCGGGCATGTTTATATCCATCAGGATGATGTCCGGGTCCAGCCGTTCGGCCAGTTCCTGCACTTCCAGGCCATCTCGCGCTTCGCCAACCACCTTGATGTCGGCTTCCATCTCGAACAACATGCGCAGGCCCTGTCGAAACATCTTGTGGTCGTCGGCTATCAGCACTTCTATCATGGTTCCCCTCTTCCACCAGGCCCAACATTTAGGGGTCTGGTCTACTGTGCATAAACCTCAGACAACTAGCACTTAACCTGTCTCCATAGTACATCAGCCTAAAGTCAAGTGCAACTAGCAACAGGTCTCAGGCTTGTCTCAGGTCCACATCTCAAGCTGCTGATAGTGCCTAACATCGTACCAGGGCGATTGTGGAGGCTCGGGAGCAGCGTCCTGCGCATGCGGTGTGCTCTCACGGACCGCCTTGATCGCCGCGATGAGTATCTCTGCGGGCGCGCCACGCGGGATGTAGACGCGCCTGGCCCGCACGGGAAGACCAGGCTCCCACAAGCTCTGCGGACCAACGTCGCCTGTATGCACCGGGTCGTCAAGGTCTTCGTCAGCCACCAGTACCACAGACGGCACAGCGGCAGGCTCCCCGCTAAATCCCTCCTGCTCCGCGAGCAAAGTATCCCCAGGCCGTAGCTCACGAGCGGTGCGCGTCCCCTCAACGAGATCGCTGGCTACTACAGCCACATCAACGCCACCACCTCCCAGCGCGTTTCTGTAAGCTCCCGGCGAGTCTACCGCGCCAACCACCTGCACGTCCTCCCTGTGGTCCAGGTAGCGCACCAGCACCTGGCGAAACAGCTTGAAAGGGTCCGCCACGAGCACCTTCACCGGGTCGGCATCCTTGGAACGCCCAAGCGCCCAGTCGCGTCCGGGCTGCAATGCGGACAGCAGGCTCTGAAGGTCGAGAGGCCGGCGCACCGATGGAGCCTGCCCTCCCGCCGGATCAACCCACAAGACAGGGCCTTCCGCAGCCTCCAGCACTCCGGCAGGTAGCTTGTGCGCGGACCGGCAGTCAATTACCGTCAGGTCAACGGGTCCGTCTGGCGCGGCGACTTCCAGCCCGGACCGCAGTTCCAGCGGACACACACCCGCCCACTCACCAGGCCACGGCACAAGCTCCCAACCCCACGGATAGGCGGCGAACCAAAGTTCTCGGAACAGCGCCGGGTCGTCCGACACTACTCGCATCGTGCGACTTGGTACGACTTCCTCCAGGCCTGCCTCAATGAGCGGCTTGAGGATAAGGACCAAGCCGGGGTCGAACTGCGTGCCGGTGCCCCTGTCTATCTCGGCAAGAATCTCTGCTGTTGACATGGCGTGCCTGTACGGGCGGTCGCTGGACATCGCGTCGTAAGCGTCGGCAAGGCTGAGGACCCGCGCGCCGATGGGTATAGCATCACCCTCCAGGCCCATTGGGTAGCCCGCGCCGTTGTACCACTCGTGGTGCGATTGGGCCACCCGAGCCACCCCCAGCGGTATGGCGTGCGCCTTAAGCATCTGCCCGGACGCCATCGAGTGCTTGGTGATCGTATGCCATTCGTCTCGGTCCAACGGGCTGGACTTGTCGAGTATTGCATTCGGCACCACCAGCTTCCCCACGTCGTGCAACATCGCTCCGCATTGCAACGTCATCAGGGCTTGCGCGTCCAGGCCCAGCCGCCTGCCAAAAGCCACTGAGTAGCGGGCCACACGCCCCAGGTGCCTCCAGGTCCAGTCGGACCGTGCCTGCAACGTAAGTACGACCTCTACCATCGGCTCTAACAGCCAGCTGCCGTCGGTTTGATTTCTGGGTGGTTCCGGTGTTTGGTACATTAGATTCGTATCAATCGCGCACGGTGGCGCTATGGGAGGTATATGGCGAAGGGGTGGAGCGAGGCCCATTCGGCACAATAGAATTGTAACTGAGACAGCTAAGGGTCGTAAGAAGCCATGGTCCCCTATTTGCGCAGGACTGGTCCCAGGAAAGCCGGGACCACAGTCCTGCGACCTAGCTGGTGAGGAAATGTTTGGGGCGTGGGGTGCTTGCTAGTCCGGGCGGCGCGTCAGCCCGACAAAGCCTGCTGGCTGAGAGCACGGCGGCAGAAACTGCGCAGCGCATCGAGGTCGGAGCTTTGAAAGTGGCGTGCGCCTGGCAGGCTGTCACCAGGGGCGGCATCTATCAAGCCAACCGGCGTATCAATGCTTTCCATTGGAACACCAGATAGCGCGCCAGGAAAAGCTATCACCACGCCAGCGTGGCGGACTAGAGCGGCAAGCTCAGGGGCACCGGGCGCGAGCGTGTGATGCGTGTAGCTCTCGACCATGCGGCATGTGTGTGCCGCCCCGGCTTCTGGCATGGCTAAGGCGACCAGGAAGTCGGTGGCGAGGGAACGCGCGACACTCGCCGCCTCAGAGGCGGAGGCACTCGTCAGGACGAGTACCCGATTGGGCATCGCTTCTTCGGTGAGGCCGTACAGGTCCAGCGCGGCGGCCATCTGGCGCGAAGTCTCGGCGTACTCGCTCCCGGCGAACTGAGGCTCCCACAAGCGGCCAAGGAGTGGGAGTATCTCCCGGTCGGACCTCACCCGCGCCCCCTGGATTCGCCGCCGCTCCTCCATAAGCCGGGGTAGCAGCGAGTTGAAGCGGTCGATTGCCGCCAGGTGAGCGACGCTTACTCGTGGCAGACGTTCCACGTTGGCCGGGTTGTTGTCCTTCGGGCCGCCCAGGGTGTAGTCCTTGCGGTCGAACGCGTCACCCGCGGCGAGTAATGCCCGCTTGTAGAGCAGCAATAGCGCCCCCGACAGCAGGCGCTCCATGTTGCCCGACTCGTAGTTCTTGAGGACCGTGGCGAGCGAGTTACATTCCCACAGTGTGTAGCGGCGATGAGCGGGCTGGCGAGTGCCCGTAGCGCCACCGATGTGCCGGACCACCGCGTCAGGCGCGTACACCACCCTGTAACCAAGCACCCACAGCCGCCAACCCAGATCGACATCCTCAAAGTAGGCGAAGAAGCCAGGGTCGAAGCCGCCAACGTCGAGGAAGGTGCGTCGGTGCACGAGCATCGCCCCGCCGGAGGCGAACAGGAGGGGGCTACCCTTCCCCGGCGGCTGGGGAGCGTCGGGCCAGCCCCAGACCGACCGGGGCCGCCCCACGCCGAACAGGTTCGCTGAGGCCCCGTTGAACTCGATCTCCTTGCCATCCCGCGACATGATCCGGGAAGCCACGCACACCGTTCCCGGCTCGGCTTCGTCCAACGCCTCAAACATGCGGTTCAGCCACTGCGGGTCGGCCAGCGCGTCATCGTTGAGGAAGGCCACGTAATCGCCGCTCGATTCGGCAGCGCCCCGGTTGCAGGCAGCGGCGAACCCGGTGTTCTGCTCCAGGCGCACGCAACGCACACCGAGTTCCGGCGCGTGCACCGCTCGATAGGTGCCGTCGCCAGAGCCGTTATCCACCACCGTGACCTCAAGCCTGTCCGCCGGGTAATCGAGGGCGCGCACCGACCGCAAGCACTCGCGCAACAGGGCGAGATTGTTGTACGTGGGGATTACCACCGACACGCTGCGCACCTCAGCTTGGGTGCCGTTGGTCCCGGCTGTGGCTCTGGGACTAGCGTTCACCGGTCACTCCGTTGTACTCCAGGCTCATGACGAGGTAGCCGGAAGCTGGTATGCCGTCATCGTAACGCTGTGCCCGCAAGTCCCCCGACCGCGCGGTGGCTCTCAGGCTGATGGCATCACCCGGCACCCCGTCAGGCGACTCTGCCACGAAGTAGAAGGAGCGCCCGGCCGAGTCGGGGATGGCCGGGAAGCGGAGTGCGAGCAGTTGGCCTTGCGCCAGGTTGTGGGTGGGTATCTCGATGTGAAACAGGTCCACGGAGGCACCTGGATTGTCCCGCAGCCGCAGGAATAGACGCGAGGTGTTGCGCCTGCCGAACGTCTCCACCTGCACCCTTACCCCCGACAGGCCGTTCTCCGCCACGTAGAACCGCTGTCCCAGGCTGTGCCCTGCCACAAGCTCGGGAAGTTGCACCTGCCCCACCAGGGGCGCGCTGACGGCCCCCTTTACGCTCCTCAAGACCTCGTTTGCCCTGGCCCTCACCTGCGCGGGCACTGTGCGCCGACGGTCGTGCACGGTCTGGAGCTGGCGGGCGGTCCGGGGCAGGGCCGCAAGCAAACCGTCGCCACCAGGCGTAATGCCCCCGGCGGAAACGTAGCGGCTCGGGTCTCTCGTTGGGGCGTTATCGTCCCGGCGTGCGGTGCGGCTCATGCGAGCGCTACGGATATAGGGGTCGCGAACGAAGCGGTCGAGCGCGTCCACCGTCAGGTCCCAGGTAAATCGCTCCCTAGCCAGGCGGGCGGCGTTTTCGCCTCGTCTGCGGGCTTCCGACGGGTCGCCCAGGATGCTGGCAACTATCGCCCGCAGCCCGTCGGGGTCGTCGTGCCGCACGATCCAACCCGCCTCGTGCTCGCGTATCACACCCGCTACTTCGCTGAAGGCGGCATGTATCACGGGCAGGCCGCACCAGAGGTAGTGCACCGTCCGGCTGGGGAAGGCCAACTGGCGCTCGGCGTTGGGCTGCATCACGTCTACAGCTACGTGGGCGTGGGTGTATCGCTCGACCAGCGCGTCGTGCGGCAGCAGGCCCGACATGCTCACGCTTGGCATGGTTGCGAGTTGGTCCACGAGAGGGCCAAAGCCGCCCGTGTGTACCGCGTGGAATGGGTGCTTGCCGCCTATCACCTGAAGCCGCCCACGCCCTTGCTCCTGCAACTCGGAGGCGACGGCTAGCAAGGCAGGTGCCGGGTTCTGCCAGGGTAGGAAAATGCCTCCGTAGACGAAGCGCACCTCTTCGCCCGCCCAGTCCTGCGGCCAGACGTGCTGAGGTTGTTCGGGATCGAGAGAATAGGGGATGACCTGAAGCGAAGTGCCTATGTCGTCGGGGTGAACGCCCGCCTGTGCGAGCCAGGCGGTGAAGTAGTATCGCTGCCGCTCGCTGATACAGGTGAAAAAGTCGGCACGTTCAAGCGCCGCCAGCTTCTCTTTGGCGTTCGTGCGGGCGTCCAGGTGCTCCTGGTAGATACGCTCAAGCAGGTGAGGGCCTGTAAGGTCGAGGGCCACCGGCAGGTTGGCGCGGGGCAGCCAACTCAAGTTCGGCCAGCCGCACGACACAATCACGTCCGGCGCGAGCGCGTCGACCATGCTTTGCAGGGTCTCTGGGCTCCAGGCCCCGCGCACGTATTCTAGCGGCACCTGGCTCTCGCGCCCCTGTATGGCGGCCCTGGGCATCGTAAAGCGCACCCTGTGTCCGCGACTTTCCAGCCCCTTACCCAGCGCCCACGCCCGGATGCCGGAGCCGCTCGCCGGAATATCGCCCACCGGCAGCACGTCGGGGCTTATTAGCAGCACGTCTTTAGGCTGGCCGTCCCACAGTTGCTCTATGCCGAATTCGTGGAGCACAGCGTGGTGCGCCGCCGCATAAGGAGCGTCGGTATCGTGGTTGAGCAGGTGCACTCGCCCCGGTTGTCCGAAGCGAGCGAAAAGTTCCTCGTCGGTGCGCTTGCGGTTGGCCTGTATCCACTCGCGCTTGGGTGCCATCTTCTCGATAGTGGCGCGGAACTCGTCGGCGGCCAGCAGGGTAGCGATGCCGTTGCGATGCACGCTGTCGATTCCGGCGTCGGCAGACTGACCAGCGCGTGGTTGGGTAAAATCGTAGTCACCCAGTTGCACGCCGCCCAGTTCCATAAAGCGAACTACACGCTGACCCAGGAGCAGGAGCGCGGCAGGGAGTATTTTGTCCAGGTTCGGCTGCTCGTAGTTCTTATAAATCGTGTAGAGGGCGTTACGCTCGTAGATCACCTGCCAGCGGTGATTGCCGACATCGGTGGCGGTGCCATGATGCCGGTGGTAGGTGACGGAGGTCGGGGTGAGCGTGACGCTGTGGCCCAGCAGCCACAGCCGCCAACCCAAATCGACGTCCTCGAAGAAGGCGAAGTAGTCCGGGTCGAAGCCACCGACGTGCAAGAAGACCTCACGCCTGATGAGCATCGAGCCGCCGCAGGCAAAGAGTAGCTCCCGCGCCTTAGGGTGAACGGCGTCTACGGGCAGGCCGTAGGAAGGCTGGAACCCGAAGCCGTGGAAGTTGACCGAGCCTGAGTAGAAGTCAATCTTCTTGCCCTCCCAGTCGAGCATGAGGGAGGAGGTACACACCACACCCTGCTCTTCCCCGGCAAGGAGGCTTTTTACCAGTTCGGTGAGCCAGTCCGGCTCCACGCGGGTGTCATTGTTGAGAAAGGCGACGTACTCACCGCTCGCCCGCTCGGCTCCGTAGTTGTTCCCCGCCGCAAAGCCCAGGTTCGACCCGGTCTCCACCAGCCGCACGGTGGGGAAACGCTCCCGCATGAACTCCAACGAGCCATCGGAAGACCCGTTGTCCACCAGCATCAGCTCCAGCCGGTCCTCAGGGTAGTCGAGCGACAGCAGCGACGTGAAGCAGGTCTCCAGGTGCCGCAGACCGTTATAGTTGAGCACGACGACGGAGACAGTCGGCATTTGGAAATTGGAACTTCGAATTTCGAATTTCTGGGACGACGAAGGTGCCTCGTGCTCCACGGGAGCATCCAGGCTCCTAGGGTTCGGCGTTGAAGGTGTGCCAGGTGGCATGTACTCAGGAGGATGGTTCACAAAACGGAACACCTAACCAGCGAGAGTTCCACTAGAACGCCCACAAATTCGCAATTCGAAAGTCCGATTTCCAAATCCCCGCTCACTTACCCAGCAGCCTGGAGACGCGGCGGGTCAGGCGCAGCACTCGGCCCTGCTCGATCCCCTGTAGGAGCCTCTCAAGGTAGAGGATATGCTCGTCCTTGGTGCGTAGCTCGTTGGCGAGGCGAGATTCCAGGTTGGCGATGTGCTGGTCTTTGGACGCTAGCTCCCGATTCATCTCGTCCAACTGTTGCAGGTCGTGGTGGGCGCGGTCGAGTTGCAAGTCAAGCACGGCGAGGCGCTGCTCCATGCCCGCGATGTGGCGGTCGCGTGCCTCAAGTTGCTGGCGCAGCAGGCGGTCCTCGTGGTTGGCCGTCTTGAGGTCCAGCAGCGTCATGAGCACTTGCGTGAGTTGCAGGCGCATGGTGTTAGCAGTGTCGCTGCTCGTCACGGGCGGGTAGGCTGCCTGTATCCGCTCCAACGCCGGTTCGAGACCCGGACGCACCGCCACGACCACCCCGCGATAAGCAGGCGCGGTCCGGTCCGCGTCGGAGAAGGTCAGGTTGTAGAAGCGGTCGAGGGTGCGCTCGAAGCCGGTGGCTTTCTCGTCGCGCAACGAGATCAGGTAGTGCTTGGCGATCATCATCAACAGCCAGTTGTAGACGTTGGCCGCCGGGAACGAATGGGTGCGCCAGCCGTTGCGCTCGAAGGCGTTACCCGTCGAGGAGAAATCAGGCAAGCCGAAATCGCGGTGCTCCTTTAGCTGCTCCTGCTGGGCGTCCAATATCCAGCGTATGTACTCGTCCAGCGTCTCCTCGGCCACGTCCGCTTCCACCGACTGCACGGGGTTAATCAGTACGCAGGCGTGACGGGCCACCCGCATCATCTCGGTGAGAAAACGGTCCCGCGCGGTGTTGGGGATATGTTCCAGGGTGTCGAGCGCCGTAACGATATCGAACGAGTGGTCGGGGTACGGCAGGTCCATGCCCGAACCTTGCGTGTAGTTCGTTATCGAGCCGTCATCAGGCACCACGTCGAGCACGTGCACGTCGAAGTAGACCGGGCTGACGAAGTGGTGCAGCACGCCGGGATAGCCCCCAACGTCTAGTATTTTGGATTTTGGGTTTTGGGTTTTGGATTGGTCCTGGGCCTGCGAAATACCGGCGATGGAGTCCTGGGGAGCGGGGTTGCCGAAGCTTGCGTCGGCCATGCTCTCGAGGAGGATGGTGAGCACGTTCTGGGCGATGCGCATGCGGCCATACTGGTCGAAGGGTAGGGAAAGTAGGTCGCCCTCGCGGGGGGCAAGGCTAGCCTCGAAATCCTGTCTCTGCAAGGCCGGGACTGCTCCAATCTGGGGTCTGCGTTCTGCGGGGTAGTATAACATGTGAAACGTGAAACGTGAAACGTGATGGGGTTTGGCAACGTTAAGGGTGTGAGACTATTGGGAGGTGGTTGGTGCTGAGGAAATTGAGGACGGTGCTGCTGGTCATGGCAACAGCTTATCCCGTTGCGCTGTTGCTCTTGATGACGACACACGCCATGCTGCCTCAGCGTGAGGGCGTGCTTGCGCTTACCCAGATATTCGCGCCCTACCTGTTCCTGCCTCTGCTGGCACTACTGCCGCTCGCGTTCCTGAGGGGAGCAGTGCCCCTACGGATCGCGCTACTGCTCTGCACCGTGGTCTTTGGCCTGCGCTTCATGCCTCGGTTGGCATCACCTGTCGTGGAGGCTGGTCCGGGTACGGTGCAGATTACGGCGCTCAGTTGGAACGTGGAAGTAGGAGGCGACCCCGCATCCATCAGGGAGATGCTGCTAACAAAGCAGCCCGACATCGCCGCCTTCCAGGAGATCGACTGGCTGCCACTGCAACGCGACCCTGAGTTGTTGAGGCTCTACCCACACTTCTTCGTACAGCCGCCCTATGATGCTACGTCCGGAATGGTGCTCTTGAGCAAGTTCCCCATGCGGGAGGCGCGCGTTCCGGAGTTCGACCCATCCTTATGGGAGCGCCCAAGGATGGTAGAGGCGAAGCTGGATGTGGGCGGGCGGGTGCTGAACGTTCTGGTTGTCCACCCCGCGCCGGCGGGAAGACGGTGCCGCCTTCCGCTCTGCTACGACTCTGCCTTGCGGGATGCCAGGCTGTCAGCCATACGCGCCTACATTGAGCCTGCCATGCTCAGGGGTGAGGCAGTGCTCCTTGTGGGCGACTTCAACACAACCGAGCGCGAACCTGGCTACTGGGACGTGTCGCGAGGCTTGCAAGACAGCTTCAAGGTAGTGGGAGCAGGCGCGGGCAACACGTGGGGTCCACCCTGGATGAGGGACCGGGGCCTTGCTCTCCTGCGCATCGACTACATCTTTTCGGGGCCGAACCTTCGACCGCTACAGTTCGAGGTTGACTGCCGGTCGAAGAGTAGCGACCACTGCGCTCTTATGGGGAAGTTTGAGTTGCACTAGAAAGACCCTGGAATCGCAGCCACAAAGAAGGGGCACGATTGTGCGTGCCCCTTTCAAGATCATTACCTCCGACCCGCCTACCGCAAACTGTTATCGCTTGCTGAAGAAGGCCACTGGTGCGCCGCGCTTGGCTTCTTGCTGGCGGTAGGCCACCACGCTCACTTGGGCGGCGAGGTTGCGGGCCACCTGCATGAAAGCCTCGGCTTCCGGGGTGCCAGGTGCATCGACTACGACGGGGCGGCCCTCGTCGCCACCCTCCCGGATGCGCAGGTGCAGCGGGATCTCGCCGAGGAACGGGACGCTATAGCGGGCTGCCGCTGCCTGCGCGCCGCCATGCCCGAACAGGTCGGTGGGGTTCTGGCAGTGAGGGCAGACGAAGGTGCTCATGTTCTCCACGATGCCGAGCACCGGCACATTCAGCTTCTTGAACATCATCAGCGCCTTGCTAGCGTCGAGCAGCGCCACGTCCTGCGGGGTGGACACCATCACCGAGCCAGTGAGCGGCACCGACTGGGCGGTGGTGAGCTGCACGTCGCCCGTACCGGGCGGCATGTCCATCACCAGGTAGTCTAGCTCGCCCCACTCCACGTCGTACATGAACTGGGTGAGCAGCTTGGTGAGCATCGGGCCGCGCCAGATGACCGGGCTGTCGGCGTCGATGAAGAAGCCCATCGACATGATCTTGATGCCGTAAGCTTCCACCGGGGCTATCTTCTCGCCTACCTGCTGCGGCTTGGCCGAGGTGCCCATCATCAGGGGCACGTTGGGGCCGTATACGTCGGCGTCGAGCAGGCCCACCCGTGCGCCGTCGCTTGCCAGGGCGAGCGCCAGGTTCACGGCCACGGTGCTCTTGCCCACGCCGCCCTTGCCGGACCCTACCGCCACGATGTTGCGCACGCCCGGTATGCCCTGCCGCTCCGTCATGATGCCCTGCCGCACGCGGGAGGTCATATTCGCGTTCACGTCGCGCACGCCCGGTATGGCCGAGACCACCGACTCCGACTGCTGCTTCAGTTGCTCCTTGACCGGGCATGCCGGGGTGGTGAGCACCACGTTGAAAGACACGTTGTTACGGTCGTCTATGTTAAGTTCTTCTATGAAGCCGAGCGATACGATGTCGCGTCCGAGGTCGGGGTCTTTGACGATGCTCAGCGCCTGTAGCACC
>JALZHG010000088.1 GCA_030914045.1 Chloroflexota bacterium
ATTGTACCCTGGTCCTCTTCTTTAGCACCTCACAAATGTTCTCGGTTGGGCGCTTCGTGTCTATGCGGGATGCGTTGAGATGCCTGCTACTGTTTGCTTGCTGCTAGCTCGCCTCGGTGTGCCCCTGCTTCTTCGCCAACCTTCTCAGTTGCAAGCCGCTCAACACCAGGACCAATGAGGAGACCGAGAGCAACAGCGGCAGGGACGATTGGCCCCCGCCGGTGCGCGGGTTGACGTCGGGTGCGGTCCCGCTATCCGAGCCTACTACCACACCGTCCTGCTGGCCTCCATCGGTGCCCCCGCCCCCAGGATCGGTGACAATCACCGGGACGGCAGGAGTGGCCGTCGGTTCCAGGTCGGTCAGGCGCGTAGGTTCAGGTGGCACCAGTTCCCTGGTCGGTACGGCGGGCACGTCAGTTGTTGGGGCCGCGTCAGCGCCTGGCGTGTTCTGGCCCGGAGGGGTAGTGTCGGCAGTGCTGTCAGCGGTCGGGAGAGTGGTTGTGTTGGTGGGCCTGATCGTGGGAGCCGTCGCGGGGGTACCGGTACGAACGCTGGTAGGCCTGGTCGTGGGCACGCCAGTGCTCCCTGCGGGCGCGGTGGGGTTGCCTGTCTCCACAGCAGCAGGAGGAGGAGGCGTGGCCCCGCTCGTCTGCACGGCAGGAGGAATAGCCGCGCTGTTCTCCGCCGGGTCCGCAGACGTGCCCACGGGCCGGGGTATAGTAGTGATCGTCACTGCGGGTGCGAGTGCGTCTACCTTGCTGCCCTGGTTGGACTCTGCAATCTGCGCCGGGGCGGCTTGCTCCGAAGTTATTTCTGATGCCTTGTTATTTGGGGCAGGAGCCTGTGCCTCCGCATTTGCCTTGTCCGCGCTTGGCGGTGCCTGCACGTTGTTCTGGTTGTTACCGGAAACCTTACTGCTCGTGGGTGCTGAGTTGTCGGCGGCTGCGCTCTGCGCCGTGTTGTTCTTATTGGCTGGTGCCGCAGGTGCCGCAGGTGCATCAGGTGGTACGGGCGCTGCTGCGGCTTGGTCTGTCGCCGCGTTCTGGCTGGCTGCGGGGACCTTAGAAGTTGTGGTGGCTACGGTCGCTACGGTCGCTATCGTGGCTTCCACTGTTGCGGTCGAGGTAGGCGCTTGCGTTGCCGTGTCAGTGGGCGCGGGGGTAGCGGTATCCGTGGGGGCAGAAGTCGCCGTCGCTGTGGCTGCGCTCTTCTTGCCTGGGGCGGTCTGCGGCGTGGTGCTGGCTTCCTGCGCGGCCTCCGGGCTGGGCGACGGGGTGCCTGGGGCCTTCTTGCTCGGTGGCGCGGCTGCGGAAGTTGTGGCGGTGGCGGTCTGCGTCGGGGTATTTTCTACCACCCCGACCGTATCGGTGGGTTGCGGTTGCGCTGCCCCGGTGGTCGCGGAAGGTGCGACCTGAGTCACCTCTCCGACCGCCCATACGAGCACGGCACCGGGTCCGCTGCCGAATATGGTGCCGTAGGGCAGGTAAACCAACAATTCCTGGCTGGAGGTATTGGTCAGGGTGAGCGTGCCGCTGCCCACTGAGGGAGTTAGCGAAGAAGGTGCGAACGCGACCTCACCGAGCGTAACTTGCCCGCTGCTTGCCAGTTGCAAGGCCGACCTGCCATTGGGACTCCAGCTTGGCACGCCGGGGGAGCCGGCTGCGGCAGCGTAAATCTGCTCGGCGGTAGCGTGCTGGTCGCCGCGCCAGGTGCCATCCTGCGCGTACCAGACGGCAAGCACCGCCTGCTCGGGGTCGGTTTCAGTGTAGCCCCAGTTTATGCCGTAGTAGAGTGTGATGCGTACGTTGTCGGGTGGCTGCGAAGGCTCAGCGAGCGATAAGAGTGCTGCTGGGATGGTCGAGCCTGGCTGCAAAGACATGCCACGCACCTGCAACTGCGCGCTGCCGCCCGCCGGGACCATGACGGAGGTCGTGGGCACCGCGTACAGAGCGCCTGCCGAGGCTACACGCGTGCCGAAGCCCGCCCAGGTAAAGGCTCCACCTGACACTGAGGCGACAAGCAAAGCTATAAGTGCGAGGCAACAACGACGGGAACTGAGGGCGCGCCGGGGCTTGCTCAAGTTGGAAATCTGCCTTTCAGGAACGGGTAAGCTGCGTTGTGAGTATACAGCCTGCAGTAGTGATTTTCAAGCAGAGACGGGAGCGGACGATGGACGATGGACGATGGAGAAGTTGTGAGTTATGAGTTATGAGTTATGAGTTATGAGTGGAATGCTAGTAGCCAACCATCATCCTCTTTGCGCATGCTTGGCGTGCTTGGCGTCTTGGCGTTTCCGTCTCCTATAGTCCATCGTCCGCCGTCCATCGTCCGTCGTCCGTCGTCCCATGGGTGCTCTTCTCGTCTGTTACGTTTCTGAGGTCTTGTGGCAACATCAATAGGAGGCACCCTTAAGAGGGTCCTCCTGGGGAAGAAATCATACTGGCTGTTGGTCCTGCCGGTACTTCTTTGTGCTGGCGGGTGAATCTTGTCGGGTTCTGCCGCCGGGTTACTCGGTTGTAGCCCGGCCTGTATCGGGCGTGCCAGCCGCCGGTGCAGGCATCATGGCGCGCAGGAAGTCCAGCAGCGAAGGGAGGTCCTGGAAGGTGTGCGATTCGCCGCTGACTACGTGCTGCACTTTGCCCTTCCATTCACGTTCGGCGGCCTCAGCTACGCCTGGGTGCGTACCCTCGCTGGTGCCATCCGCTACGTCCCCACTGTGGGAGCCGCCGTCCGAATCCTCCCATAGGCGCACCAGGAAGAGGTGCGAGGCCGCTGGCCGTTGGACCTTACCGGCCCCGTCTAGTTGATCTGCCATGATTCTACCTTCAATTCGTAAATCATTGTTGATTGCTCGCCGCATGGGAAGCGAGCGCCACGATGTATGTATACAATTCCTGCCCGTTCGTTAGTCCGTGTAAATCCAGTGCGTCGAATCTTCGTCCTGGCAGCTCGCGCAACGAGGCTCCCACTCTGACAGCACGTAGCCGAGTTCCGCGCGGTTGGTGATGGGCATGCTGGCGAACTGGGAGCACCCACAATGCACGCAGGAGCGCACCACCACCAGGTTCTCCCTCATCAGCTTGAAGACGATGCCGTCCACGGTCGTACAGGCTACCTGGCACGTAGCATCGGTATAGATCCCGTCCTGTGCTATCCTGCGCCCTGTGAGGGCCTGCACGCGTGAGGCCAGCTCGCGGCGCATCCGCACTTCGAGAGGCTGTAGGCTTTCCTCGTACTCCTCAAGGGCCTCAATCTGCCACCGCGGAGCTACCTGCACCGGCATCATGGCCTGGCGCGGGCTGGCGAGCACATGCGCGAGCGTTACTTCCTCCATCTCTATTGTGTGCATCTCTTTATGTCTCCTATTTATATGTCGCCGTTTTATATATGTTCCGATAGCCATACCTCATACGAGATATGGCTACCGCCTACTTTCTGAGTTTGCTAAACCCTTTGTGTAGCTTCTCCTCAATTGCGTATTCCTGTTTTTAAGGGACTTTGTGAAAGTACCTGTCTGACATCGTCAGACGCTAACGGTTCTGCGGCGACCACCCCCTCACGTGATTTTAGGTTTTCGATTGTGGATTGTGGATTTGGGTGTGGGTACTATATTGAGCCTGGGTTGGTAGCGATTACCACATCACTACCAGGCGGCCCAGCCGCACCATGTGGTGCCCGGAGGGCTTGCTTGGCCGGCGAGTCCGGTTGATGACCTGATCGACCAACCGGTTCCGCTGCCTGCGCTCGACCGCTGCCAGGGTCTCCCGCGTGCGCTGTGCCGCCACTTGCTCTGAGAGATATATGTCGTACATTGCCGCCTTCCCTCCTGAAAACTTCTCCGGGCTGTATATGGTGCCGCCCGTTTTCTATACCCGTTCTGTATGTTCGTTTTTTGTATGTGCCTTTTGTTTTTGTATCTGTTTCTTTTTGTTATATGTTGCTGCGTTCCAACTGTGCTCATTTTAGCCGGAAGCCTCGCACAAGTGAATAGATTTGGGTTACAGGGAGTCGTACAAGGAGTGCGACAAAAAGTGATACAACCGGGACAATGAACCGGACAGGCTCAACAATTGTCTGGAATATTGACAGGAAAAACGCGTTAGATAATCGGTCGCTGCTGCGATGTTATTATGCGGGAGCACCGCGACTCCTATCACGGGGAGATTCTGTGCATTCTCAGTTCCCTGACGGGCTTTTCAGGCTGGATGACGTATTGGTGGCCGAGCGGGCGCGGCTGGTGAGGCTGTGCGCCCAGCTTTCGGGCTGGCCCGAAGCAGCCGAAGACTTAGCGCAGGAGACGCTCATAGAGGCATGGCGCATCCGCGACCGCCTGTACGATCCCAGCGGCTATTCCCAGTGGCTGAGCGCGATCGCGCGCAACGTCTGCCGGCGCTGGGTGCGCAGCCACGGCCGCGACCTGGTGCATCGCGTGCAACCCACCGGCTTCGATCCCCTGCGCTCCATCCTCGAACAGCAACCCTCGGACGATTTCGACCTGGAGGTGGAGCTGGAGCGGGAGGAGCTTGCGCTGCTCCTCGACCGGGCGATGTCCCTCCTGCCGGAGGCCACGCGGGCCGTGCTGGTCCAGCGGTACATCGAGGACACGCCTGTGGCGCTGGTGGCCCAGCGCATGGGGCTGAGCGAAGGCGCGGTGGAGATGCGGCTACAGCGGGGCAAGCTGGCGCTAAAGAGGGTGCTGGCGACCGACCTGAGCGATGAGGCCGCGGTGTACGGGCTGGGAGGCTCGGACCCAACGGCCCGCCAGGAGACGCGTATCTGGTGCCCCAGGTGCGGGAAGCACCGCTTCATGGGCCGCATGTCGCACGATGATGGTACGCTGACGCTCTGGTGTCCAGGCTGCTCGCCCCAACTTGGTACGGAGATATTCAGCTCCGGCCTCGGGTTCTTGCTGGTAGGCGTAAAAGGTTACAAGGCCGCGCTCACCCGGCTATTGACCCACACCAGCCAGTATTACGACCAGGCGCTTGTTGATTTCAGCGCGCGTTGCGATGCGTGTGGCCGGACGAATACCCTGCACCCCACGCTGCCGCAAGAGGTGACACCCAGGTTGCGACGCGAGCCAGGGCTGCACATAGTGTGTTCTGGTTGCAAGCGGATTTCGTGGGCGTCGTTGCGCGCTCTGGCCCAGGCGCTGCCGCAAGTACGCGAGTTCTGGAAGTTGCACCCCAGGATGCACACGCTGCCCCTGCGCGAGCTTGAGGCGAACGGCCGCCCGGCGTACATGGTCAGCTTCCGGGGAGTCAGTGACGGCGCGGAGATGGACGTTATCATAGACCGCGAGACGTTCCGGGTGATAGGCATCCACGAGAGCCATGCGCACGCCCAGGTGGAGCTACAGGCGGTCTGAGGCTACGGGTAAATCCCGCAGCATGCAAGCGGAACTCTATTCAGGCTGTCTGCGATCCCAAGTCTTCTTCACTTTCTCAAGACTCCTGGGACGGACGTAGAACTCGACGTAGCCACAGTTGCCGCACACCAGATTGTCCAAATTGAGGCGACCTGTCACGCTAGAGAAGGCCATCGCTGGCCAGTTCTCAAACTCCTGCGGGATTATCTTATGGTTATCCCTTTCCGTGTAGTAGACTTCCGCATGCTCGCACTGTGGGCAAACGCCGCTCTTCAAGCCCTTTTCCATAGCCTTACCTCCTTAGTGGTGGTAACGGTCCTGTGAGGCGGGGCGTGCGGCCTCGTTTTATCCCCTTACAACACCAGTTCGCTACGTCTACGCGACAGGCCCCAGGCGGCGATTGCACCCGCGAGCGGGAAGGTCAGCGACAGCACCTGCCCCAGCCCGGTGAGCGTGTAGACTCGCTGCCAGATGGCGTTGAATTCGTTGCGGGCTATCTGGGTGGCCTCTGTGGCGCGCTGCCGCAGTAGCTCGTAGGCGGCGGCGCTCTCTCCGCTGGAGGCGGCGGCAGCCTCGGCCCTGCGCCCGCCGCGCACGTGCTCCACCAGCGTTTCGTGCGCCGCCAAAGAGTCTCTGTATGCCAGCCGCAGCTCTTCGTATGCATTGGCCTGGCCCCTGAAAAAGACGGTGGCAACCAACGGCATGCGCGCCAGGCCCAGTCTCGACTGTTCCTCTTGCGCGGCTTCTACAGCCTGCTGGGAAATCTGGTCCGTGTTGCTGAGGAAGGTGTTTTGGGTGCAATCGCGGGGGCCGCACAGCCGCTGTTCTACGAGGGTGTGGAACTGGTCGAAGTCCGCGAGGCGGCGATCCAACTCGGCGGGGTCGAACACGATGATGCTGTCGAGGGCGCGCTCCTGGCTGAGTAGTGCGGCGAGGTCCTGCACCCCGGCCACGTTGTCATAGGCTTCGCGCACCAGCACGCGGGCGTCGCTGCTTGCCTGTAGCAGGTGTAGTTGCAGCCCCGCCGTGAGCAGAACGGTGGCGACCAGGGCGGCGGCGATAGGTAACGAGCCTCGGTAGTGCATACGCCGGACGGCCAGGAGCATGGCGAGGAAGATGAGCGACAGCAGCCCACCGAGGAAGAGCAGGACGTTGCGCCAGTTGTTGATGCGCTGGTCGGCCCCGGCGTAGGTGGCCTCCATCTGCTCCACCTTGACCGCCTCCAAACCTCCGAGCGCGGGCACGAGGCGGGTGTTCATCGTCTCGCGGGCGCTGAGGAAGGCATCCCCGGCTCGCTCGGTCTGCCCGGTCTCCGCGTAGCCGTACATCGCACCGATCTGCTGGATGTAGTCGTGCGAGGCGTCGTCGGCCGCGCTGAATACGTTTAGCTCGCCGTGGGTTGGGTCGGTGACGTTGCGCCAGGAGATACGGGCCTGCTCCATAAAGAGGTCCCAGCGAGTGTCGGCGAAGGCGCGGGCCTGCTGGCGGCTCTCCCCGGTGGTTTCCAGGAAGGTGGCGGCGGCGCTCATGTGGTCGAGGCCCGAAGCGCGCGCCAGGAGGGCCGCGTCCACGCTTACCGCGCCTTCGTCCACGATGGTGTGGTAGTCGTTGTAGGTAGCAAGGTTGGCCTGCCAAGACACCAGCCCGGCCAGCACCCCGAAGGCCAGGGCGGCACTCATCAGGGCAAGCATCCACGAGCGGAGCTGCGCCACCCGCCGGTCCTGGGTGGTCGCCGCGCTCCTGGGGCTTGCCGCCGCGCTGGTGCCTGGGTTTGCCGTGATTGTCGCCAATGTCACTCCTGTCTCTGAAACGTGAAACGAGAAACGTGATGCGGCTACTGTTATTTGGTTCGTGGATGTGAGAGAGCTTCTTGGGCGGGGACCCTGTTCCCCGTGTCATCCTGAGAGTAGCGAAGGATCTCAGATAGTGGCCTTGTTCTCAGGCTGTACTTTCACAACCTTGGTGCGTCCTCTTCAACAGCATCCCTACTCACCTTCTTGAGATCCTTCGCTACTCTCAGGATGACAAGTGGGAGCAGGGTTCTGTAGGCCAAACCGGGTCGCATTCACGTGATGCTGTTACGCTTGCCGCATCACGTTTCACGTTTCACGTTTCAGAACCACGTTTCAGACTTCAACTCTTCCAGCCATACACGTTGTCCATAGCCTCTGCGGTGGCTTTGAGGGAATCGACTTCGCGCTTGAGGCTGTTGGATAGCTCGTCGGTCGCGCCATTGTAGGAGAGCACCTCGGACGACTTGATGCGTAGCACCTGGGAGAGCAGGGTGTCGAGCGTGCTCAGGGCGTTCTCGATTTGCGAGTCCCAGCGGCGCATGGCTACGGTGGTGTCGGTGAGGTTCTGCATCTGCTGGAGCTTGCCGTCGAGGGCCGCGTAATACTGGCTCTTCTGGAAGTCGTCGTTGGTGGACTTGATTTGCGCTTCCAACTGTTTGATTTCGTCGGTGAGCCTATCGATGGGGTTCGCGCCGCCGAGGGCCGTATCAACGCTCTGGGCCTTTAGCGCGAGGCCATAGATAGTGTTGGTAAGCTCCGGCAATGCTGCAACAGAGTCCATCAGCACCTTGCGCTGGCCCGGCTCTTGGACGCCACCTATGGCAGACTCGATGTTTTGCCTCGCGGCGAGAGCGCGCTGCATCTGCTCCCGGTAATGGCCCTGCAGCCGGTTGAGGTCCGGCCCCGGTGTGGCTGTAGGCGTGGCTACGTTCGTGGCTGAGGTACGCCCGCCTCCTAAGTTGAACAGGGACGGATAGAGCACCAGCAGCACTAGCAGGGCCCCCACGAACCACACCCACGACTGCCCCGTGAGGGCAATCAACACGGTAGCCAGCAGGATCACAAAAGCCGCCTGGGTGGGGTGGGCCTGCACCCTTTGCCACAATCCCCTGAGCATGTCCGACAGGTTGCCGCTGTTGTTCATCAAAGTCCTTTCAATCGAAACGCGTAACAGTTAACGCGTAACACGTAATTAGTACGCTTTCATCCCTCTTCAAGTTACGTGTTACGCGTCACGCGTCACGCGTTACGTGTCACTCCCTACTTCTGCGGGGTAGGCAGCTTGCCCGTGCCTGCCATGATCTTGCCTGTCTTGCCGGTGTGCAGCTTGCCGGTCTTGTTTACCGCGTCACTGGCGTTGGTGGAGACCAGCTTGCCGGTGCGTGGGTTGACCACGGCGCTGAGCACCACCGCCTGCGGGCTGTTGATTTGCACGGCCTTTTGCAACGCGGCGCTCAACTTGGCGGTGGCCTCGTCCACGGCACCCATATCCAATAGCGCGAAACCTTCTTGCGAGAGGGATGCTATCTCTTCCTCGCCGGTGAAGCGGGTCAGTTGCGCGTCCATCTTGATCTCGGTGGGCGAACCGACCCAGCGCACGAAGAACCACGACGAGCGGTCTAACTCGTCCACTTGCTCCTCGCTGCCGAGGTTGTATACCACGGTGGGCACCAGGATGCGGAAGGGGATGTTGTTGCCGCGTGGGGTGGTCTCAAGCTCTATCACGAACTTGGGTTCCTCGTTGCCCAGCGCGCCAATCGAGATTATCCACTTCTGCTCGTTCATCTGCTCGGCTGCCCGGTCCTGCACGGAGGGGTAGACCTGGCGCACGCTGCGGATGCGGGTGCCCACCGGGGTGTTAAGCACCAGCCGCACGTTGCTGGCGACGGTGCTCTGTACGTCGGTGAAGAGTTCGGTCACTGCGTCGGCCAGGTCACGGGCGTTGGGCACTACCTCGGCCTCGCCGCCGGTGGTGTGCGCTATCGTGCGCAACTCGTCGGCCTCCCAGCCGTTGCCCACGCCCCAGGCGTCAATGCGGATGCGGGCGTAGGCTAGCTCGTTGGCGGCCTGGTAGGCGTCGGTGATAGGCACCGGCCCCTCCTGCTTGCCGTCGGTAATCATCAGCACGCGGCGCTCGTATTCGGGGTAGCGGCGAGAAGCCTCCAGCGCGATTCGCAAGCCCGAACCGAGCGATGTTTGGCCGCCCGCGTTGATGCCGCGTATGCGGCTGGTGAGGCTGCCTATCTCGCGCTCAATTTCGCGGCCCGTCTTCGGCGGCATGAACTCTTCGGCATAGTCGCTGAACAGGGTGATATGCACCACCACGTTGTCGGTGTCGGGCACCTCACGCAGCAGCTTGACCAGGGCGTCCTTGGCCGACTCCAGCTTGCTGCCCTCCATGCTCCCCGACTGGTCCATCACCACCCCGAGGAACACCGGCACGCTCTGCCTGCCCGCCCCGGCTCCTCCCGCTTCAGCGCCGATGCTATACATGGTGCGAGCCAGGTTCTGCCCCTGCAACACCTGCGCCTCAGAAGGGTGCGGGGTAACGCGAAATCTAACCACGGGTTCCTCCATTTCGGAATTGGGATTTCGGATTGCGGATTTGTTTGTAATCCAGCGGATCCGCAGGCCCAACACATCTGTTATTTTTCAGCATTCTACCTAATAATGCGATTCCAAAAAAATCCGCAATCCGAAATCCCAATTCCCAAATCCGTCACTGCCATTCTTGCACGTCGAAGTAGATGCGGGCCAGGACTTCCTCCCTGTCGGGAGCGTCGGGGGCGCGCTGTAAGTAACGTCGATAGGCTGCACGGCAGTCCTGGCCGACCTGGGCGGGCGCGTTGGTGTGGTCAGGGCGGCTGTCGGGCCAATGGATGTCTTTGGGCAGCAGCGCCGCCTTTGACAGCCGGTACGCCGCGTACCACCAGTCGGCTTGCAGGCGGTAGAAGTGGCGCGACTCGGTGCGGTCGTTGAGCGCGGCAATGGCCCGGCCCGCCAGGTCCAGGTCGCGCAACATGCCCTGCACGTCGGGGCTGCTCAAGCTGGCGTTGTTGAGGCGAGTGGGGTTCCTGTTCAAATAGCTGTCGATGCGGGCCAGGTACAACTCCACCAGGCGAAGCTGGGCGTCCACGTAGCGCAGGGCGTTCTCGTTCACCGCGTCCAGCACCCCGATAGCTACGTCGGTCCTGTTCAGCGCGACCAGGCTGTCGGCCCAGCCGAGGACGGCGTCGGCGTTGGCGGGGTCGGCGGCCACCACGCGGCTGTAGAGTTCGGCGGCCTCGTCGTAGCGGTGGGTCTCGCTGTAGAGGTCGGCCAGGGCTTGCTTGGGCAGTACTTCCCCCGGCACGAGCCTGATAAGCTCCTGGAACAGCGCCTCGGCTGTGGCGTAATCGTTCTGGGTTTCGGCTGCCTGCGCCTGCACCAACAGCGTGCGCCAGCGGGTGGCAGGGGTGCCGAGCCGGTTGGCCTGGTCCAGGGCGGCTCTAGCTTCGTCGCTGCGTCCCAGGTTGTTGAGGGCGGTGGCCCTGAGCAGGTGACCGTCGATGCTGGCGGGGTGCGCTCTCAGCACCACATCCAACTGGCTGAGGGCTTCGAGGTAGCGCCCGGCGTCAATCAGGTCGCGGGCGGGTTGTAGCAACTGCTGGGCGGGGTCAGCAACGCTGAGTACGGGCAACGCCCCAATCTTGCCCGTCACCTGCTGGTTGAACAGCTTGCCTGTGATGATGGTGCTCTGCACCGGCACCAGCACCTGCGAGAGCGTGCGCGTGCCCTGCCCGCCGCTCACCTGGGGCGAGCCGACCACCCTGGCGCGTTCCTGCCCCTGGATGAAGCGGTTGATGCCCTCTAGCTGGTTGAAAAGCTCCTCGACCGTCTGGAAGCGCACGCGGGGGTCGGGGTCGCGCCCGCGCATCACGAAGTCGTAAATCTCCTCGGACACACCCCACTCATGCCGGGGCGGGGCCAGTATGGGCTGCCTGTCCACGGCCACTCCTAGCAGCGCGGCAAGGGTGCTCACGATGCCGAACAGGTCCATCGTCGGGGGCTGTTCGACTATGCCGCCGATTTCGGGCGGGGCGAAGCCCACGGTGCCCCAGGCTTGCCGCTTCTGGCCTGGGAAGTACTCCATCGCGGTGCCCAGGTCGATGAGCACCTGGCGCTTCTCGCCGTTGGGGTCTGTAACCTCGATCACCTGGCCGGGCTTGAAGTCGCGGTACACTACCGGGGGCACGCGACGGTGGAGGTACTCGAACGCGCCCCGCATGCCCAGGATGAGACGCAGCGCCTCGGTTTCCGCTAGGGGGCCGCCGTTTTCATCGTATAGCTGCTTCCAGCCCTTGCCCTTTACAAAGGCCATGACGATGTACGGCACGCCGCCCTCGTTTACGATGTCGTAGATGCGGACGATGTTGGGGTGGTCGAGGCGCACGAGCATTTCGCGCTCTTCGACGGCGGCGGCGAGCAGCTCCGGGTCGGTGGTGTCGAGTATCGCCTTGACGGCGACCTGGCGGCCCTCAGGCTCGGCGCGGCTGGTGAGGTTCATATCGACGCCCTTGAACACGGCGCCCATACCACCGCCACCGATGACCTTTTGTATCTTGTAGCGGCCGGCGAGCACCTGCCCCGGCTTTAGTTGGTTGAGGCCGCCTTCGCTTTTTTGTCCCGTGGCGATGGAGTCGAAGCGGGTGCCGCACTCGCGGCAGAACTTGGCTCCGGGGCGCAGCTTCGCGCCGCAATTGGGGCAGGTGGTGGGGCCAGGGGCTGTTTCATCGGTGGCACGGGGGGCCGGGAGCTGGACTGATGCGCTCCGGGGCGCGCCGCAGTTGGGGCAATAGTCTTCGCCTGGGGGGATGTCCTGGCCGCAGACGCCGCACTTGATGCTTGTGGCGGCACCGTCACCGCCTGGGGCCACAGCCGTCGAGCCAAGCACCTGCCCTAATGGAGCGCCGCAGTTGGGGCAATATCCGTCGTCGAGCACTACCGACTTACCGCACGTTGGGCACACCTGGGTAGCCGCTTGGTTAGTGCGCTGTGCTTTAGCCAATCCGAACAACCTCTTTCTAAGCGTCGTGCTCTTGCGAGCGAAGCAGGCCCCCGTTTATACTGGGACGGCACCGGCAGTGGAGATAGTATACCTTCATTTGCCAGTATTGCATAGCGCGCAAGCCGCGCCGCCCGTTTCCGAAACCTCGTCCGTCAGATGTACGTAATTGCAGTGGTTTGAGGTTGCAAGGGGAAGATAAGTAACACGTAACACGTAAAGGTTTGTATCCAAGAGGGTGGCTAGCGAGGCACGGGGTCTCTTGAGTGGCGTTACGAGTTACGTGTTACGTGTTACGAGTTCCTCTTCCATCGTCCATTCAGGAGCACTATGCGAAAAAGGTCGTTCAACTTAGGGCCGCTGGAGGTGGTCGTGCCGGTCATCCTGGCGGCGGTGATTGGTCTGGTGATATTCGTGGCGTTTGCGCCGGGGCTGGGCTTTGGGCAGGCTTCGAACGCGAGCGTGGTGCGGATATATACCAGCGTGCCGATGAACAATTTTGCCAGCATCGTGCATGGCGTTGAGATGGCGCTCGAGGATGCGGGCTACCGGGCGGGCAACTTCCAGGTGGAGCTTGTCCCGTTGAACGGCGCGGCGACGATTGGCGGCAACTGGGACGCGGGGGTGGAACTCGCTAACGCCCGGGGGGCGGTGGAAGACCCGGACGCGATGGTGTACATCGGCACCTACAACAGCGGCGCGGCCAAGATCAGCATCCCCATCCTCAACCGCGTGAACATGGCGATGATTAGCCCCGGCAACACTTACCCCGGCCTCACCAAGCCGGGCACGGGCAACGCGGGCGAACCCTGGACCTATTACCCGCTCGGCGTGCGCAACTACTTCCGCGTGGTGCCCGCAGACGACCTGCAAGGCTCGGCAGCCGTGGCCTTCGCCCAGGAGCGAGGCGTGCAGTCCGTCTACGTGCTGGACGACACCGAGCTTTACGGCAAAGGCATAGCAACTATCGTAGCCCAGGCCGCCCGCGAGGCCGGGCTGGAGGTGAAGGGCGGGCCGGAAAGCATCGACGTGCGCGCCACCGACTACACGCAGCTTGCGGAGCGGATACTCGAGGCAGACCCCGACCTTGTGTACTTTGGCGGCTATTCTTATAATCACGCCGGTATCGTGCTGCGCACCCTGCGCGGTATCGGGTACGATGGCCTCTTCATGGGCGCTGACGGCATCCAGGACGACCAGTTCATAGCGGACGCCCACGGCGGCTTCGAGTCCGTCGGTGAGGTTTATTCTACTCTGGTGGGCCTGCCCGCGTCGCAACTGAGCGGCCCCGGCGAAGAGTGGTACCGCCGCTACAAGTCACGCTACCCCGACGACCGGAACGAGGACTTTGCGCCCTTTGGGTACGAGGCGGGGAGGGTGGCGCTGCACGCGATAGAGCAGGCCGGGAGAAAGGACCGCGAGGCGATACGTGCCGCCGTCGCCGCCACATCTTCCGCCGACCTCCCGGAGCCTCACATCCTGGGCGACTGGCAGTTCGACCAGAACGGCGATACATCGCTGGTCAGCATAAGTGTGCAGGACTTGCAGGACGGCTGGACCTACAGGGGCCTGCTAGTCTACAATCCCGAAACGAGGACGTGGGAGTACACTGAGGGGCAGTAGTTCTGAAACGTGAAACGAGAAACGTGATGCGGCTTGCTCAACAGGGTACGTGAATGCCCCTTGGTGGGTCGTACGCGAACCAATATTGCTCCTGTCATCCTGAGCGTAGCGAAGGATCAGGTGGGTAGGCGAGAGTCCTCCACGTACAGGATGGTATTGGCAGGAGGACATTGGTCCTTCAAACAGTAAGAGTCAAGAGCGGGCTACTGATCCTTCGCTGCGCTCAGGATGACGGGGGGAGCAGGGTTTCGCGCAAGAGACAGAGTCGCATTCGCGTACCAAGAAGAGCAAACCGCATCACGTTTCTCGTTTCACGTTTCAGCAACGGAGGGGGTAAATGGAAGTGATCTGTCCGAATTGCGGTGCTACGGGCCAGGAGGCCGGGAAGTTCTGCGAGAATTGCGGGTTCGCCATTCCTGCCGACGCGGGTGCGTCCCCACAGGGGCAGCAGCCTTCCGTTGCGGATAGCACTCAGTCCGATCCAAGCAGCGCAGCAAGTGGTGCGCCTGTTCAGGCTATGGCAGGAGATCCTCCTGGTGTGGCGGTTGCTTCCCCTGCTGTGCCGAGCACGGGGAATCCAGGGGTCGGTGGCCCCAATGTGGTGGGCGCGCAGTTCGTGGTGGTACGCGATGGGCGGCCCAGCCTGGACGAGGGGTTCACCATCACGCGGGTGGGCGAGTTCCTGGTGGGGCGAATGGACCCCGAGTCGGGCACGCAGGTGGACATAGACGTGCGCCAGTGGGTGCAGCCCTTCGACGTGCAAGGCCAGAAGCAGTACCTCATCCACCGTAAGCAGTGCTACATCGGCCTCACAGCCGACGACCTTGTGACCATACGCTCGTACCCCGGCTACGAGGCCGACACGCTAGTCAAGGCTCCCGGCGAGAACACTTTCACCTCGCTCCAGAACCTCGGCACCAAGCGCACCGCTCGCCCCGACGGCTCGTTCGAGCTACAACTCAACGACCAGATTTACATGGGCGACCCCGACGCCGTGATGTACTACCTCACCGGCGACCCCACGGCGCAACGCAGCTACCTGGTGCTCGAACTGATCAACAAGTCATGATTTGGGAATTAGGATTTCGGATTGCGGATTTGCTGGATACCTACTAAATCCGCAATCCGAAATCCTAATTCCCAAATCCCTCCCGAGGTTTTTGTGCCGCAGAGTTTTCACATTCGTACCTGGTCTAAGAGCCTGCCCAGCAGGGATCACCCTCAGCATAACGAAGACTTGATCTGGTCGGCGCGCAACGGCTTGGCGCATGCCATGATTGACGGCATGGGTGGGGCGCGGCGCATCGTGGACGGCAAGCCGGTAGGTGGAGAGCACGCGGCCGCCAAGATTGGCGAGGTGCTGGACGTTCGGTTGCAGGACCTCCCGGAGACGCTATCGGTGACCGCTGGCCGCGAGCTGCTGTCGGTGGCTGTGGCGGAGGCCGGGCCGAAGGTCTTCCAGGAGGTGAACGCCTCCGGGCAGATACCCTCGTCCCAGGTGCCCGCCGGTAAGACCGCGCATGAGGCGATGGCCGCCGCCGTGATGACGGGGTTGGTCTTCTGCGAGGGCGGGCGCAGGGCCGTGCTTGGGCAGAACGGGGATACGCGGGGCTACCTATTTTCGGGTGGGGAACTAATGCTCTTGACGGAGGACCAGGACGCCGTCGCCCTGGACGTGCATGAAGGTAAGCTGAGCGAGGACGACGCACTGGCGGTGCAGGAGGAGATGGATGCCTTCGACGGGCACGACATCGGCAAGCTGAGCGACAGGGCGCGGTACTATTTCGTGCGGCGTTACGCAGCGTTCGGGCAGATTGGCGACTCGGCGGAGCCTCAGGCCCCGGTATTTTCAACCATACAACTACGGCCCGGTGACGTGATACTGCTCTGTAGCGATGGGGTATACGCCAATCTCACCACTGCCGAGATACGGGACGGTCTCACCGCTGTAGACCCGGCAGCCGCGTTGGTGGACAAAGCGGACGCGCGGTCCGGCGAGCGCACGCTGCCCGACCCCAACGACCTGTCGGCACCCTACAACTACCGCGCGCACGTGGATGACACGTCGGCACTGGTGATACTGGTAGAGTGGTGAGGCCCACTTGCAAAGTGAGACACACCTGGCCTCAGGTAATACAAGAACCCAAAAGGAGACCACAATGAGCGATACCAATTCCGCCCCGGTAACGGGGAAGGGGCCAGTCACGAACTGCGTGCGCTGCGATAGCTGGACCGCCGGTCCTGGACCTGCCCTGTGCGCCAACTGCCAGTCGGAGGGCTACCGCCTCTGCCGGCACTGCGGCCAGCGAGTGGCGAACGAGACCACCCCCTATTGCGACCAGTGCGCCGAGGAGATTGTCGGGGCGGGGTAAGTGTCACGACGGCAGACGATAGTTATGTAGCTATCATCTGCCGTCTGAAGTGCCGAGTAGGAGTGTGGTCACGTAAGCAGTGGATGTAGAGAGCTAACGCCGCCTAATATCTCTTAGTCCCCTGCAATGCAGAGGGTTTCAACTGCTGCGAGATAGGCCGCCCTATCGGTCTCTGTCATTTCGGCCACATCTTCAGTCATCTCCTGTATAGAAGCCATGAGCAACTGATCGTTCGTCACCCTGAGGTGCTTCAGCGCCTGCGCCTCAAGATCATCCAGAATGCAACTGGCTACCATTTCGTTGTGGCTAGGCACTGTCTCGCCTTTCAGCGCTGCAGGTACCGACTGGCACACCAAGCACTTCACGTACCTCTTGATAATCTCACGTTCCTGCCGGGAGAGTGAGCGCCCCCAGCTACTTCGCGTGGTTGTTTCTACTCTTCCCGCTACATCATCCTCTATCCTCGAAACATGAGTAGTCAGACTTCTGTGCGCCTCCACAAGGCCCGCTTCGCCATCAGGTAAGTGGCTAGGCAAAGCATTCCCTTCTCCGTCATGGAGAATTCGACCTTCATCTGGTTTGTGCGGGACCTTAGGGGGTATGGGTTCGTCGGGTGACTTCACAATTGGACGTCGGAAGTCTGTAGGATCTGGGACGTGAGGGGTCCGGACGCAACCTGATAGCACTACGGCAAGTGGGACAATAAGAAGTACGAACAAGCGCCATAGACGACCGAACATATGGGGCCTCCTTTGATGCACGAACACCACAGTTCACGGTCATGAGAACACCTGATATAGTCCACGTGGTAGTGTATATCAATTAGCCGTCAACAATATGTACGACGCACAGCTACCTTTAGTTGCAGCATTTTGGAACACTTTAGGAGGTAGCTATTCGGGTGCCCTCAGGGCAGTCTCTTGCTACCTATATGGGGATACACGATGCCAGCCATATTACGTATAGATGAGAGTGAGGTTAGTAAAGTAGCACGAAGCCGAAGACAATATGCCTCAACAAGCGGCAAGTAGCAGGGGCATCTGGGTACTGGCGGTTACCATCCTGGGGTCGAGCATGGTGTTCATCGATGGGGCAGTGGTGGACGTTGCGCTGCCGAGTATGGAGACGGACCTCAACGGCTCGGTGGCCGACATGCAGTGGGTGGTGGAGGGCTACCGCCTCTGCCGGCACTGCGGCCAGCGAGTGGCGAACGAGACCACCCCCTACTGCGACCAGTGCGCCGAGGAGATTGTCGGGGCGGGGTAGCTTTCGGCGGACGATGGACGATGGACGATGGACGACGGACGACGGACGACGGACGATGGACGGTATGTAACGGACCTGACCATAGTCGCTAGTCCATCTGCCAGGCACGCGGCTAGCCGAATGGGTGGGGCAGATCGTGCGTCGTCAGTGCTATACTTGCTCAATAGATAGAGACTAGGAGAGCAAGGTAACACATAGCATGCAACCAGGATTTCAAGGCGGACCGCCCGGCACTTATATGGGCGGCAATGGCCGTGGTCCACGGTCCTTTCAACAGAAGCCCGAAGAGGAAGACACAGGTCCAAAGACCCTCAACGAGCGGCTCCAAACCCTCAAGAAGAACGCCCGCGTAACAATGGCGGGTGCGCCGCGCGCCCTGGGGTTGGTGTGGAGCACCCATAAGGGCCTTACGATCAGCATGGGAGTCTTCTCGGTGCTGTTCGGCGTGCTGCCCACGGCCAGCGCCTGGGTGAGCAAGCTGGTCATTGACGGCGTGGTGGAGGCGATCAACCAGGGCGGGCGGCAGGACTGGGTGAACTATGTCGTGCTGCTGGTGCTGATACAGTTCGGGCTGGCGGCCGGGAGTTCGCTCCTCCAGACAGTGCGCAACATCAACCAGCAGGCCCTACAGGAGCTTACCGCCCGCCGCATCCAGCTTATGCTGATGCAACACGCCAACCGGCTGGACCTCAGCTTCTTCGAGAACCCGGAGTTCTACGACACGCTCCAGCAGGCGCAGCGGGAGGCCGGGTACCGCCCTACCGCGATGGTCGAGCAGATGTTCGGGCTGGTGCGCTCGCTCATCACCTTCCTCAGTATGGTGGCCCTGATTTCCAGCCTGGGTTGGGTGGTGGCTGTGCTGGCCCTAATAGCGCCTATCCCAAGCTTTATCGCAAGCTCGCGCTATGGGTGGCAGGGCTTCCTCATGTCGCGACGCCAGTCGCCTGACCGCCGCCGCATGAACTACTACCTCGACCTGCTCACCCGCGACACTTACAACAAGGAAATCAAGCTGTTTGGCCTGGGCGACTTCTTCATCAAGCTCTGGAACGAAATCGCGGAACGCTTCTACCGCGAGAACCGCAGCCTGGTCAAGCGCCGCTACATGGCCGCCTTTATCTGGGGCAGTCTCAGCACCATTGTGACCAGCGGCACGTTCCTCTACGTGGCATTGCAGGTGATCTCCCGGCGGCTGACGCTGGGCGACCTCACCTTTTACAGCCAGGCGGTGGGCCAGGTGCAATCCAGCCTTAGCAGCATCCTCGACGGGCTGTCGGGCATGTACGAAAACAGCCTCTACCTGACCAACCTGTACGACTTCCTCGACTACGACCCGCTCGTGAAAAGCCCCGACGAGCCCCGCAAGCTGGAACTGCCGCTCAAGCAGGGCCTTGAGTTTCGCAATGTAACCTTCACTTACCCTGGCAAGACGGAACCAGCCCTGCGCGACGTTAGCTTCCACATCAAGCCAACAGAGGCGGTGGCCCTCGTGGGGCAGAACGGCGCGGGCAAGACCACCATCGTCAAGCTGCTCACCCGCCTGTACGACCCCGATGACGGCCAGATACTGCTCGACGGGGTGGACATACGCGAGCTAGACCTGGCTGACCTGCACGCTGCTATCGGGGTGATTTTCCAGGACTATGTGACCTATTTCTTCTCGGCGCGGGACAACATCGGGATCGGCAGGCTGGGGGAGATGGCGAACCAGGAGAGGGTGGAGCAGTCGGCGGGCAAGAGCGGGGCCAATGCGGTGATAGAGAAGTTGCCCAAGGGCTACGACACGATGCTTGGCCGCTGGTTCGATGATGGCTACCAGCTATCGGGCGGGGAGTGGCAGAAGGTGGCATTGGCCCGCGCTTTCATGCGGGACGCCGAAATCCTCATCCTGGACGAGCCTACCGCCTCCCTCGACGCCCGCGCCGAGTACGAGATCTTCGCCCGCATGAAGGAACTGACGCAGGGCAAGATGGCGGTGTTCATCAGCCACCGCTTCAGCACAGTGCGCCTGGCCGACCGCATCTTCGTGCTCGAAAACGGCACCATCTCGGAGGCAGGCAGCCATGAAGAACTGCTGTCCCTCGATGGTACCTACGCGGAGCTATTCAACTTGCAGGCGGCGGCTTACAGGTAGGGGAAACTAATTATTCACCGCAGAGACGCAGAGGGCGCAAAGGTACGCAGAGAAGAATAGAGGTTATCCTGTGCAAGGGGAGCATCGCGCCGTACGATGCTCCCCTTATATCTCACTAAACAAAAACAATCTCTGCGTAATCTCCGCGTTCTCTGCGTCTCTGCGGTGAGTAATTAAGTCCCGCTCAGGCTTGTGCTGAACGCCTGACCATTGTGCCGAACGCGAGCAGCAGGGCCGCAAGGGCCAGGCCAACGAGCGTCAACGGGGTGGCGTCCCCGGAGCCTGTTGTGGGGAGCGGCGCGCCGCTCGCGTTTGTGGTGCCTGTGCCGCCAGCGTTGGGCGTTTCACCACCGGAGGCCGCTCCTCCGCTGCCTACCGTGAAGCTAAAGGTGCCGTTGGTGATGCCGTTATCGTCCTCGGTGACGGCCCTCCAGGTGACGGTATATCTGCCGTCGGCAAGCGCGGGTGTGGTGAGAGTCATCATGTTGCGGTTGGCGCGGTCTACCGCTGAGGTCACCCCGGATACCGCGCCCCCATCTGCAGAAGCCAATTGTGCGTTCGACTGGTCAACGCTAACCTCCTCGCTGAAGGTTATGGTCACCTGTGTGAGACCGGAGGCCACAGTAGCCCCGTCCGCCGGAGTTGAACTCTCCAGGTGAGCGTGAGCCAGCGCAACGCGGGGGCCAACCACCGCTACGAGCAGCAGCGCGGCCAGGGTGATGCCGAGCCGGTAGAACAGGTTGCCGGTCCTCTTCGAGACTGTTAGTTCCATGTGCGGGTATTCTCCTGTTTGTAGATTGTCATGTGCTTGTTTGCCACGCCCCTATTATACCTACTGCGGGTTGGGCACGTAAGTGAGGCCGTTGGGGTTGCTGCCCACCTGTAATGTCGCGAGGACCTGGCTGCTGTTGCTGTCCACGACCGACAGCGTGTTGTCGGTGGAATTGGTGACGAACAGCTTGCCGGAGGGGGTGACTACCACGCCGTGCGCTCCCTTGCCGACTTGCACGCGGGTAATCAGCTTGCGCGTGGCGGGGTCAATCGCCCACACCTCGCCCGAGCCTGTACTCGCGACCCACAGCTTCTCGCCACCCGTGCCGCCTTGCAGAATGAGCATGGCGGGTTGCTTACCGCTCCTGATGAAGGCACCGCGCTTATTCTCTACCAGGTCCACCACCGAAATTGAGTCACCCAGGAAGTTGCTCACGTAGGCGGTCTTGCTATCGCTGCTGATGTAGACCTCGAACGGGTTGGGACCTGTCTCAATTGTGGCCTTGACCTCGGCTTCGGGCTGGAGGGACAGCACCGAGATGGTGTTGTCAGCGGTGTTGGTGACGATAAGCACGCTGCCGTCCGGGGAGGTGCGCACGCCGTGGGGCGTCCTACCCACCCTGACTGTCTTGACCAGCTTGCGGGCGGCCACGTCCACCACCGCCACTGAGTCGGTGCTGCCAAGCGACACATAGAGCATCTTGCCGGCGGGGTCGAACACCAGGTCATCGTTGCTCGCGCCCACGTCCACGGAGGCGATTTCGTTCAGGCTGGCCGCGTCGAACACCTGCAAGCGGGTCTCACCGTAGAGCGACACCCACAGTTCCTTGCCGTCGGGCGAGGCCACAACGTGATGGGGTTGCTGCCCGGTCTTGATGGTGCCGTAGACCTCGTTGGTGGCAACGTCAATCATCGTGAGCGTGTTGGAAGCCTGGTCCGCTGTCACAATGCGGCCCTCCGGCGTCTGCCTGCCGCGGACCTCAGCCTCCGCCGCTGTCTCCTCCCGCTGCTGAGCTGGCAGACAGGCCGAAGCCCCAAGCGAAAGCACCAGCAGCGCCAGTACGGCAAATATCCTAGTGCGTGTAAACTTTACCATTGAAAACCTCTCTCTGTTTTGGACGATGGACGATGGACGATGGATGATAG
>JALZHG010000089.1 GCA_030914045.1 Chloroflexota bacterium
GTAACGCCCAGCGCCTGCGCCAGCACCGACAGCAGAATGGTCATCTTCGCGCCTTCTATCAACATAGGGTTGAAGAAGTGCTCCGGGATAAAGCCCCACTCCAAGGCAGTCCCTCCATTTTAGATTTTAGGTTTTGGATTTTGGATTGAGAAGAACCTCAGCTAATCCAAAATCCAAAACCTAAAGTCCAAAATCCTCAGGGGGAATCATGGTACGGCTTCCGGAACGGGGTAGCGAGGACCATACTGAGGAGGCACCCAGCCTGACGGCGTTGAGCCAGGAGGTAAAGGAGTTGGTGCGCCTCATCTCCAGCACCGACATAAGCGAGTTGCACCTCGAGAGCGGACAGGTGCGCATCACCATCAAGCGGGGCGCTACGGTCGCGGCTGTGGGCATGCCACACGCCCAACCCAGCGTCGTCTACACGCCCCCGGCCATCCTGCCCGCCGTGGCGGCCAACAGCCCCATCAGCAAGATTGGGCACGACCCGATGCACGGCGAAGAGGTAGCCCTGGCCGACGACGAGCAGCTTATCGTCGCGCCGATGGTGGGCACCTTCTACTCGGCCCCCTCCCCCAACGAGCCGCCGTTCCTGCAAGAGGGTGACCACGTCGAACCCGGACAGCCGGTAGGCATCATCGAAGCGATGAAGATGATGAACACCATCGAGTCGGAGGTCGGGGGCCGCGTCCTTCGCATCCTCGTTCAGAACGCCCAGCCGGTCGAGTACGGCCAGCCCCTGATGGTGGTCCAGACCGAGGCGTGAAACGTGATGCGGCTTGGGGTATTGGGTACGTGAATGTTGTGATACCTGTCTTACAGGACCAATGCTACCCTCTGTCATCCTGAGTGTAGCGAAGAGCCTGCCCTGAGCATTGCCGAAGGGATCAGCCGCCCCTTCTTGACTCTCGTTATTTCAAGACCAATGTTCCACTTACCACTGGCATCCCGAACGTTGAGAACTCTCGCATAACCACCTGATCCTTCGCTACGCTCAGGATGACAGGGCGGGGCTGCGGTCCTGCGAAGCCAGCAAAGTACCATTCACGAAACCCTGTTCCCTTTACCGCATCACGTTTCACGTTTCACGTTTCAGAACCCCCATGAACATCCGCAGAATCGGCCTCGGTTTGCTCGTCAGCGCAGTGTGCCTCTACTTCGTGTTGCGCGGGGTGCAGTGGGGTGAGGTGTGGCGGCACCTCAGCGAGGTGGACCTCCTACTGTTCGGGGTGTCAATGCTGCTAATGCTGGCGGCCTACTTCCTCATGACCTGGCGCTGGCAACACCTGCTCGACCCGCTGGAGGTGCCGGTAGCCGCTGGTACGACCGGCGTTGATGGTAACGCCTCTACACCCGCCGCGAAGGGGGTGCGCTCGCACGCCAACCTGCTCAACCTCTACGGCAAGATGCTCACGGGCTACTTCTTCAACGCTTTCTTCCCGGCACGCGCAGGCGACCTGGTGCGCGCGTACCTGTTGGGCCGCAAGACCGGCCTGCGCAAGACCACCATCCTGGCGACCATAGTGATCGAGAAGGCGTTCGACGGCATAGTGCTGCTGGTGCTGCTGCTCTTGAGCCTGGTGCTGTTACCGTCAGTCGGCACGGCGGGTGTGGGCGGGCTGGACCCCGACCTGCTGGCCTGGGTAGCCGGTGCTGGAATAGTGGTCGCTATCGCGGGGCTGGCAGTCTTCTACATGTTCAGCGGCCGTATAGCGCGGTTCATGGGATCCATCATGGCGCGGCTGCCCCTGCCTGAGCGTTTGAAGCGGTTACCCGTACGCCTGATAAAGACCTTCGCGGGCGGTATGCACGTCTTCAAAAGCCCCCTGCCGCTGGTCAGCGCCGCCGCTATCTCAGTGTTGGTGTGGCTGGCGGTTGCGCTTATGTTCCTGGCGGGGCTGATGTCCTTTCGCACCTCGTTCCCGCCCGATTTGACAGGTGTTGCAGGCCTCTTGTTCATTACCGGGCTGGTCAACCTGGGCTTGCTGGTGCCCGCGTTGCCGGGCAACGTCGGTACCTATGAAGCCCTGGTGGTGGCAGCTATGGCCTTTTTCCGGGTGGACAAGGAGCTTGCGGTAGCCTTCGCGCTCATCTTCCACGTGGGCCAACTGGTTGTCACGCTGGTTGTGGGCCTGTTTGCCTTCTGGGCGCAAAACATGTCGCTCGCCGAGATGCGCCCCGTAGAAGCCGCCGCCGAACACGAAGCCGAACGCAGCCTGGAGGAAATCGAACAAGGCAGAGCGTAGGGTGGATTTGGGAATTAGGATTTCGGAATGCGGATTTCGGATTTACTCGGATATCTACTAAATCCGAAATCCGAAATCCTAATTCCCAAATCAACAATAAAAGACACCCCTGTACGCGATTGGTACAGGGGTGTTTTGCGTTTGGCCGCAAAGACTATCGGGGACAGTTTCGCGGGCTACGCTTAGTTGTTATTACTTCTTCTGCGGTGCGCGTACCAGGAGGCCGGTGGCGAGGCTTAGCGCGCCTAGGGCTACCAGTACGAGGACCAGCCAGTTGTCGCCGCTACCGGTGGCAGGCATACCTGGAGGCGTGGCGCCACCCGTTACGCCGCCAACGGCTCCGCCACCCATATCGGTGGTGGGGGTGGCTGCAGCCATTCCGCCACCCATGTCGGTGGTAGCTGTCGCGGCCGCACCCATAGTAGCCTCAGCCGTGGGGCTGGTGGCTGCTACGGTGCCAGTTGCCATAGTCGTGCCCGTGGCGACGGCGGTGCTACCGGCTACGGTGCCCGTGGCGACGGCGGTGCCGCCGCCGACGGTGCCCGTTGCTTCGGCTGTGCCTGTGGCAACAGCGGTGCTACCGGCCACAGTACCCGTGGCAACGGCGGTGCCGACCGGGGCTGTGCCCGTCGCAACAACGGTGCTGCCCGCTACGGTGCCGGTGGCAATGGTCGTCGGTACGGTCGTGCCGGTAACGGCAGCAGTCACGGTGACCTGGGCGCCAGCGGTCCGGCTGGGAACGGGGTCAACGGGGGGCGAAGGGTCGCCGCCTATAGTTGGGCTTACCTGGGCTGCCGGTGCATTCAAGGGGGCGTACTGCGAAGCCGAGCTTGACGACGCGGCGAACACGAAGGCCGCCACGAACAGGCTGAACGCGACTGTGAAGCACAGCCCCTTGATAGTAGTGATTACACGTAAGTTACTTGAAGTCATAAGTAGTCTCCTCAGTTAGTTGGTCGGTAACTCAGCGCTGAGTACCGTGACGTGCCGTAATCTCCGGGTAGATAATCTTGGCAGCGGGCTTGACGCTTTCGGCAGGCCCGTGCGCGTTGCGTAAAGGTATGGCTTCCGTCTCAGTAGTATCAGCTCTCCTCCCTTGTTACGAGTGTGCGCCTGCTCCGACACAGGCTTTTGATTGCGCTTTACTTAGCATTTTTGGGGCCATCGTGCTACTTTCGTTTGACAGGCGCGCCCTTTTGTGACCAATGTTGAGGAAAAGCGTCCTGCTGAGGTATATGGTTACAGGTAGCTTCAGTAAGTGCCGGGGTTTTGTAGTGGCGTAGGGCCTCTCGTTTGGGGTAAAATAGCATAGTGCGGTTCCACGCCGCGCCATATGACCGTTGATTGGAGCCAGTATTTTCATGCCCACTACCGAAGCGCCACGGGCCCCCCGCAACCTGCCCACGCCACGTGTGGTGAAGTGCCCCACACCGGGCTGCCCAGGCTGGATTACTCTTGACATAACCAGACACCAGACCGAGCCTTGTCGCTACTGCCGCATCGGCGTCGATACGCTTCGCTTCCTGCTGTCGAGGATCGGGGCCGAGCACAAGTCCCTGCCTCCGGAGGTGCACGACGAGTTCAACCGCCTGATGCTCACTATGGCGGGTGCATGGGCTCAGAACGTCTACCTGCGGCCGTCACACACCACGCTGGTGGACCTCAAAGCGGGCGTGCACGGCGTGGTGATCGAGTATAACCCGTTACTTGGCAATGCGGGCGCGGACGGCCCGGCCCCACTGGTGGGCATCATCCTCCACAAGCTACTGCATTTTGAGGCGCACCTGGGGCAGCGCGGGCCGCAGGTTGCTATCAAGTCGGGCTCGCGGGACAAAGAGGGCATGGTCCCTCTCATGTCTTACCTGATGACCATCACCGACCACGCCTGGGTGAGCGCCAGGCTGGAGCAACTGAACCCCTCTCTGCGCCAGGCGCAGAGCCGGTGGGGCCTCGACGTGGCGCAGATGCTGGTCGGCTCGGAGAGCATGTACCCCCGGTATTTGTCCGAGCGCAACTTGCAGAGGATTGTAGCCGTACTTAAAGAAACGACCGACCCGGCGGAGTTCCGTAACTCTATACTAGCGCGCCTTGCCTCCCTCACGGCGCAGACGTTGGAGCGCGAGAAGGAAGAAACCCGGCGCGTGTACCTGGCGGAGCAACTTGCCAACGTACGCCTGATGAACGCCGAGGCATACCAGGAGTACCAGCAGGCCCTCGAAGCCACCGGGCTGCAGAACGTACGCGATGCTTACCCGCTGGCAGAGCGTCTTTACACCGAGTTATCCAACTCGCCCGCCGCCCACCCGCCCGCGCAGTCAGACACGGGCGCGGACGCCGGGCACGCGGTGGTCCTGGACTCGGGGCAGTTCCACAAGGCGCTGGAAGGCGCGGTGAAGTCGCTGGGCATGGCGAACTTCTTTGAGGTGAAGAGCTAAAGAATAACACGTAACACGTAACGCGTAATAAGGATTATCGGCAAGTTACGTGTTACGTGTTACGTGTTACGTGTTACTAGAGGAAGATGCAATGATAAAGTGGCTTAGTCGAGTATTCGATACGACAGACAAAGAGCTTCAGCGCCTGCAACGCACCGTTGGCGAGGCCAACGCAGAGATAGTGCAGTTGCTGGAGAGCCAGCGCGAGCAGATTGGCGGCATGCGCGACGACGCATTGGAAGCCATATCGGCGGCGGGCGCGTGCGAGCGCGTTGGGGTCATCTATACGGGCGAGTTGCAGAAGGTCGCCGCCGACGCCCGCAGGCTATCGGGCCAGGTGGGCAGCCTGCGCGAGACGATAGAGAGGGGCGAGCAGACGAGCCGGGAGCTTTCGGTGCTGCTGGCCGACGCGCGCACTCTATCCTCGATGAACGCCGAGAAGTTGCAGCGCCCGCCCGCCGAGCGCCGCGAGCTTGAGGAGGAGATCGAGGCCCTGGTGGCGGAGCTTTCGGAGCAGCTTGCCGGGGTGATAGAGGCCAAGCCGGACCTGCGCGAGGCGATCCTGCGCGACGTGCCTAAGGCCAAGTTCCACCCGCACAAGCCCGGCCCCGAGGAGATGATCAAGCAGGTGGACGCCACCGCCTCCTTCCTGGGCCGCGAGGTTGCTGACTACTTCAGCCGGATCAACGAGACGATGCTGGCCCTGCGCCGTGGTGTAGCCCTGGCCCTGCTTCCGAGCCTGGTGCCGCAGGGTTCGGCTTGCCGCATACCCTCGTCCACGGCTGAAGTGGAGAGCGCGGTGCGTGACCTGGTCACCGGGTTGGTGCAGAACGACCTTATCAGGCACCTGCAACGGCAGGGCTTGCGGTTGCCCTCCGAGATCAAGAACGCCGCCGGGCTGCACGAGGGCCAGGTGCCGGTGCAGCAAGACGGGCGTGGTCGCCGCGGACGCGATAACGCTCCCGCCCAGGCAGACGTGGCTACGAAGGACGAACTGGCCGACCAGCTTTACTGGGAAGAGCAGGCTACGGCGGAACTGCTGGCTATCGCCTGCGATGCTATTACTGAAAGTTCTCAGCTAGAGAACATCCACAATATCATGTCCCGCTTCCAGGCCCGCGAAGAGCGTTTGCAGGCCCGCGCCGCCGCCTTCCGTGGCCGCATCCTGGAGGCCCGCACCGACTACTGGCAGGGCGTCCAGGGCCGCATAGCGGACATTGTGGGTGCCGATGCCCTGGCCCCTTTCCTCCAGAGGTTTGAGGACCTGGACGCCGAGCAGGACGAGATGCTTGACGAGGTGACCCGCCAGGACGAGGACCCGACGCTGCCCGTCATGCTGAAACCGGAGCAGGTGGGCGACCTGATGCGCCGCCGAGACGCGCTGGAAGAGGCTGCCTTCAACGAGTTGATGAACGAGCTACGGGCCACCGACCGGGCTGCTCACGACCGCTTGAAGGCGGTGTACGACGAGTTCCGCAAGGAGCAGCGCAAGGACGAGCAGCGGGTGCTCAGTGAGCTTATCCCGGAGGTGTTCGCCTGCGTGTGGGAGGCTTCGCGCCGCACCACGGGCATGCGCCCCTACGACGTGCAGTTGATGGGCGGTATCGTGCTCCACGAGGGCAAGATATCGGAGATGAAGACAGGTGAGGGTAAGACGCTGGTGGCGGTAGCGCCCCTGGCGCTCAACGGCCTGACCGCACGCGGGGCGCACCTGTGCACCGTGAACGAATACCTTATCCGCCGCGACTCGGACTGGATGGGGCCGGTCTACAAGATGCTGGGTATGTCGGTGGGCGCGATCCTGAGCAGCATGGCACCGTGGGAGCGCAAGGCCGAGTACCAGTCGGACATCACGTACGGCTCGAACTCGGAGTTCGGGTTCGACTACCTGCGCGACAACATCTCCAACAACCCCGATGACATAGTGCAGCGCCCTCATCACTACTGCATCGTGGACGAGGTGGACAACATCCTCATCGACGAGGCCCGCACTCCGCTCATCATTTCGGGCGCGGGCGAGGGAAACGCCGAGGTGCACGTGCGCGCCGCCGCGTTCGCCAAACAGTTGCGGGCCGAGACCGACTACGTACAGGACGAGAAGACCCGTAGCGTGTCCCTCACCGACGAAGGTATAGACCGCGCCGAGCAGTTCTTCAAAGTAGACAACCTGTACCACCCCGACAACTTCCAGCTTGTGTACGGCGTTGACAACGCCCTCAAGGCGCACGTGCTCTTCAAGCGTGACAAGGACTATGTGCTGTGGCAGGAGGGCAAGGTGGTGAGCGCCCACGAGCGGCTCAACCCGAAGGCTCCGGTGGAAGTGGTCATCGTGGACGAGTTCACGGGCCGCCTGATGCAGGGCCGCCGCTACTCCGAGGGGCTGCATGAGGCTATCGAGGCCAAAGAAGGCATCAGCGTCCGCGCCGAGAGCCAGACCTTCGCCACGATTACGATACAGAATTACTTCCGCCTATACCCCAAGCTGGCCGGTATGACAGGTACGGCGGCGACCGAGGCCGAGGAGTTCTTCAAGATATACAAGCTGGAAGTTACTCCCATCCCGACGCACCGCGCGATGGTGAGGGTGGACAACCCCGACCGCATCTACCGCACCGAGGCGGCCAAGTTCCGCGCGGTGGTGGACGAAATCAAGGAACTGCACGAGATGGGCCGCCCGGTGCTGGTGGGTACCGTGTCCATCGAGAAGTCGGAAGAACTGAGCAAGATGCTGGAGGAGGAGGGCCTGCCCCACTCCGTGCTCAACGCCAAGCAGCACGAACGCGAAGCCAGCATAGTGGCCCAGGCCGGGCAGCGCGGGGCCATCACCATAGCCACCAACATGGCGGGCCGCGGTACCGACATCATCCTGGGCTTCGGCGTGAACGAGCTTGGTGGCCTGCACATCATAGGCACCGAGAGGCACGAGAGCCGCCGCATCGACAACCAGCTACGCGGTCGCGCCGGGCGACAGGGCGACAACGGCTCGTCGCGCTTCTACGTCTCCATCGAAGACGAAATCATGCGGCGTTCGGGCGTGAACCAGAACATCGTCAACTCCAACATCTTCAAGAGCCTGTGGGAAGAAGACCTGCCTATCGAGCACTCGATGATCTCTCGCTCGGTGGAGCAGGCGCAGGTGAAGATGGAAGGCTTCAACTTCGACACCCGCAAGCACCTTGTAGAGTACGACGACGTGGTAAACTCGCAGCGCGACTACGTGTACAGCGACCGCCGCTACATACTCAAGCAGGGCGACCCACGCCTTATCATCGGTGAGATGCTGGGCGCCAAGGTGCAGGAGATAGGCACGCAGGCTGTAGGGGGCGACGGCAAGAACAAGCGCGGCGCGGCTCCAGGCGGCTACGGGGTCATGTTCGACGCGCTGCGCGAGGCATTCCCTGCCGAGATAGTGCGCCGCCTGCTCAAGTCGGTCGTGCACTCCCGCCTGATGCCCCTGGCCGAAGAAGGCGACGTTGAGGGGCTGGTCGAGGAGCTACACCAGGTGGCCGACGAGGCTTACGAGGGTGTGCTTGACACGCAGATACGGGAGATGGACGAGAAGCTGAAAGACTTCTACCACATCGGGGACGTTTACTACGAAGTGGCGGGCGAAGGCACGGTTGATTACAACAAGCTCAGCCGGACGCTCGGCCTGCCGCCCAACCTCATCCAGGAGATGCAGGACGAGGAGATGGGCTACGAGGACGCGCTGGACTTCCTGGGCGAGATCATGCGCGAGGGCTACGAGAAGCAGCAGCAACCGCGCCTGGAGCAACTGAAGAAGCATATCTCGGAAGAGGCCCGGAAGCTGGCTAGCAAGGGCCAGGAAAGCCCCACTGCCCACGCCGTAGACCTGCGCGTGCGCGGCCTGCTTGAGACAATAGACGCCAACTTCACCCTTTCGTCCGCGTCGGCGGTGCGCTACGTGGAGGCCGAGCGGGGGCAGGGTGGCGGTGGCCGGTCGAGCATGATGGATATAGGCGGCTCCGATAGCGTGGTGGACGAGGTGCAGGAGCAGCTAGAGGCGCTCTATGCCGAGGTCGAGCAGACGCTGGGCGACGTCTTCATGGAGACGAACCAGCAGATGCCCCTCATCGCAATGGTGGACAACCGCCTGCCGCGCTCGGTCTACCGCCAGATAGAGGAGCGCCTGGGCCTCGAAGGGCTGGAGCAGGTGGAGAATATCCCCCTGGCGCAGCTACCGGAGGAGGTCGCGGGTATCGTCAAGGACGCCTTCGTGCGCTGGCAGGAGGCCGACCTGATGCTGCGGGTGATTGACTACCTGTGGACGCGGCACCTCACCACGATGGAGGGCTTGCGGCACTCAATCGGCTTGCAAGCCTACGGGCAGAAAGACCCCCTGATCCAGTACAAGATCAAGGCGTACGACCTGTTCGAGGAGCTAAAGGGCGAAATCCGGCAGTTGGTGGTGCTCAACGTGCTGCTGATGGGCGAGAAGGCCGAAGCGGCACGCGCGCAGAACAGGCAGGCGGCCCAGGCACAACACCAGGCAGCCCAGCAAGCAGCCGCGGCTCCACCCCAGCCCGCGAGGGCTGGAGTAGGGGCGGGTGCCGGGAACGGTAGGTCCGGTAATGGTGGCAACGGCAAGCAGCATGGCAAGGGCCACCAGCCTCAGCGCCCCGCGAACCAGGCACCACGTCCGGCCCAACCGACCCCGGTGGGCGCGGGTGCCGCGATGAAGAGCAAGGTGGGCCGCAACGACCCGTGCTTCTGCGGCAGCGGACGCAAGTACAAGCACTGCCACGGACGGTAAGTGCGGAGTGATGAGGACAGGACTGAGGACTGAGGACTGAGCGGTTGCGCTTGGTCCTCAGTGCTTTTCCTGGCCGGGCGGCAATAGGAGCGCAAACACTGCTATGACTGAGATGCTACAGGCAGAACTGCTATATCTACATAGTGCTGATGCTCTCGATCTGGAAGCATTCATTCCTGAGGACCCAGACTCATTTGGCCTCTTCCTTGAAGCAGCAATAGGTATCAAGGGAGAGGTTGGGCAGGAGATATTAGGTTTTATGGTTTGCACGCCGAACTGGCTGAGAGATGTATACATGCCGAGGGAGGACGAGTTATGTACCTTTGGTCATCAATTCATCTTCCTGAAAAGGTATGATTACCATTTGCTCTGGAACATCATCAAGGAGCTGTGTGAGACTACCAGGAGCGATAAGTTGGAGGTCATCTTTGAAAGGCTCGCTCGTTACGGGAGGTGGTCGGATATTGAGGACCTCCACAGCTGATGCACTTCGGCTGATGCATATCAAGAGCTATGCAGTCGTTCGCAGCTTTAAACTTATCCGCAGGAACTTCCTCAACTCAGACTCCTAGAGCAGTACTTCTATCCCAGGGGCAGTTGCGGTGCGGATGTTGCTGATGTAGCTACAGAAGGAAGCTTTGCTCCTTCTCAGCCCGCTAATCTTGTGAGTGGGCAACAGAAAGGAAAGTGCTTTGAAGCGCAGCATCTTTGCCCTCGTTTTCTTGTTTCTATCGGCAGCGTTGCAGACCTCCTGCGATTTCAGCGGCGGCAACAGCGACAACGTACCACTTCCGGGAGATGCCACCATGACTCCTTCCGACCCGGCCAACTCCGTGCCCACCGGGCAGCCCTCTCCCGCCGCATCGGCTGAGGCTACACAGCCGGGTTCGTATCCCAAGTACGGCAAAGCTCCCGACCTTAGCTGGATTGCTGGGCGGGTGACTTTCACGGCGATACAGGGCGGCTGTACCTACCTGTTCGCGAAGGAAGTGCCCACTCCTGTAGCCGAACCGGCACCTACCGGCCCCATCGTAGGCACCTCTGTCGCGAATGACACTTCGCCTCCCCTGCGGGACATTACGCCGCAACCTGCGGGCACTGCTCAGGCGAACGAGCCGGTTGGCGATGTGTTCATACCGGGCGGGCCGGGATGGAACGAGGCCCAATACAAGGACGGAGATATGGTGGTGGTGTTTGGCCGCTTGTCGGGGCCCGGTGACCCCAGGGTGATGTGTCCCGGCGGTACGCACTATTACGTGGAGCAGGTGCAAGCCAACCCGTAGTTGCGTGTGATCTGTTAACCTACTTGCGCGTCCAGGTAGTCCCGCATCTGGGTGAAGCGTGGGTATAGTGGGTCGTCGGGGTCGAGTTGCGGGAGCACCCGTTGCAGGTGCTCTTTCGCGGCGGCAGGCTGGTTGGCGAGGACGAGGGCGAAGACGTACTGGTAGACCAGGGTGGTCTCGCTGCCGTGCTCCTGCATGGCTCGCATGCTCACGTCCATCATCGTCTGTGGTTGGCGCATGCGGCCCAGGGTGACCAGGTAGTCGTGGGTGGCTTCGAGGGCTTGGTCCAGTGGAGCCTCGGCGCGGGTCTGCCAGAGGTATTCCTGGATTGTTACGGCTTCTTCAAGGCGGGACTGGCGCCCCAGGTTACGCGCCAGGTGGGTGAGAGTGCGGAAGCTGGGGCCGAGGGCGATGGCCTGCTTCATGTGGAACTCGGCCTCGGCCAGGTCGCCCTCCGCGGAGTAGATGTCGTAGAGCATGCCGTAAACGTCGGCGGCGTAGGGGTACTGCTTTGCGGTATCGAGGAGCAGTTGCTTTGCGCCATCTGTGCCGTCTGCCGCTAGCATTGCCCGTGCGTTCTCCAGGGCCTCGCCGGTGGCCTGCTGCGCCTCCGGTGTCATACCTGTTTGCGAGAGCGCACTCCCCACGTCGCCCAAGAGGTCCAGACGGAGCTTGCCGAGAGAGGTGGGTATATCCACGTAGTAGCCGGTGCGCGGCTCGCTCCTGTGCTTCAGCGCCTCACTCAAGTCCATCGCGAATCCTTTCTCGGCCTGGAATGTGCATATAGAACCGTTTGGTAGCTGATATAAGGGCCTGGTAGTAGCGAAAAGGAATATTGCTAGGAGCATTATAAGACTCATTTCAAAACTGCTCATTGCACAATGCGTCTAGATATATGGAGGCACAAGTGGCTAGTGGTAAGGGCTGCATTGCTTTGATACTGATGCTGTCGGGCATAGCACTTATTGGACTTGTAGCACTCTCTTTGTACTTCGTCTTCTTTGTCACAGGAGATGGGGACACTCAGATTTCGTGGGTCAGGGTCCTTCTCTCAACAACTGCATTGAGTATTGTTGGAGCTATCTTGCTGTGGACAGGCTTGCGTCTGCTGCAACAGACAAGGTCTTGAAATGAGTTCTAACTGTGGCTGCTATACTAAGAGGGTAGGCCGCGCGGGAACCTGGGTGTAGTGAAGGGTAGTGTCACGGGTGTGGAGGCTTGACGGTGAACATGTCCCAACGTGAGGCCGTTGATCTGGAGGGCTACATTCGGCGGTCGCAGGTCGGCCCCTGCTTCGTTTGTGAGATCATCGGACGGAAAGCGGGTTACGAAGACAACCACATCCTCTACGAGGATAATATAGCTATCGCCTTCCTGAACAAGTACCCAACGTTGTACGGGTATTCGCTGGTCGCGCCCAGGGAGCACAAAGAACATGTAACGGGTGACTTCACCCTCGAGGAATATCTCGCGTTGCAAAGGGTGGTCTATACTGTGGCGGAAGCGGTAAGGCAGGAGGTACCCACCGAGCGGATGTACATCCTGACGTTGGGCAGCCAGCAGGGGAACCGGCACGTCCACTGGCACATTGCCCCTCTGCCGCCCGGCGTGCCTTACATCGAGCAACAGTTTGCAGCTTTGAGCATGGAGATGGGCATCTTGAAGCTGTCGAGCGAAGAAATGTCCATGCTTGCGGCACGTATTAGAAAGAGACTGAAAAGCATGGCAGGGCGTGAGGGCGCATAGCTAACCTGGAACAGCAATTCCAACCTTAGAGGAGACCTAAGACCTTGAATATGAACGTGCGCCGGGGCCTCACGCCCCTGGCCGTCATGCTAGTCGCGCTTGTGCTTTGTGTGGGCGTCGTCCGGGCGGGTATGCCTGCCGCGGGGGGGCCAGAAGGCTACAATGCCGCTACGGTAGCTAGCGCCGAGGAAAGCAACCGGGGTGTAGTGCAGTTCGAGTGGGCGGGCAAGACGCAGACCTTCGATTGCTCCACCATCAAGGCGCGTGGCATCGACCGGCAAACCAACCTCCGAGCGGCGCGCATCATGGCGGCTTGCGGCCAGGGTGGTACGTCGTACAAGAGCGCGGGCAACTCGCCTGATGCCGTGGAGCGGTTCAGGGACGGCTTTGTGTACGGCGGGACCGACGTGACCGTGAATAACTACGCTGCCGACACCTACCCCAAGGTAACGCAGGCAGAGAGCTTCGTCTGGGCCAACGGCAGCACGGTCGTGGTGCATTACAACAGCTCCAGTGACGCGCCCGATTGCTTTGCCAGCATCTCCTACTCCACGGACGGCGGGGCCACTTTCACGCAGATAGAACCAAACCCCCTCTGTGAGGGGCACGGGGTAAACGGTGGCGACCCTACTGTGGTCTATAACACGAAGCTGTCTACATGGTTTGCCTCGGACCTTGCTTCCGGCGGCGACTGCGGCGCATATGGCATCGGGCTGTGGACCTCGCCGGACGGCATAAACTGGTCGCCCGGTGAGTGCGCCCACGTGGGTGTTGACGACGACCGGCAGTCGCACTGGGTGGATAACAATATCGCCAGCCCCTTCTACGGGCGGCAGTATATCTCCTTCAACAATTACGACACGCCGAGCACCAACTTGCAGGTCGTTTACTCGGACGACGGGGTGAACTGGTCGGCCCCGTATAACCTGTTCACCTCCGAGTTCTACCGCAACGTGCAGGCGATTGGTGGTCCCGACGGCACTGTGTTCGTGACGGCGATGGACGAGAACAACGGAGGCACCAACCCCCGTCAGAACTACATATTTCGCTCGACGGACGGCGGCGCTTCCTGGTCGGCTCCAATCTCTATGGGTCCCGCCTTCGCTCCGCCCGGAGACAGGCAGTGCACCGGCTACTTCCGGGCTATCAGCCCCAACTGGCGGCACATGGGGTGGGGCCAGCCCGCCGTGGGGCCTGGTGGTGTGGTCCACTACGTCTACTCGGGGGCGGGGGTCAATCCCGACGACGCAGGCGACATCTACTACGTGCGCTCCACCGACAACGGTGTGACATGGTCGCCCGCCACGCGGCTGAACGCCGACAACACCAACAGGCCGCAGTGGATGCCTTCGCTGGCGGCTACCTCGTCGGGCGCGCTGATGGCTAGCTGGTACGACCGTCGTGATACGGTGAACTTCAACTACGCCTATTATGGCCGCTCCTCCACCGACGGTGGCGTGACCTGGGGAGTGGATGCGCCCGTTAGCGACGTGATTATGCCCCAGTTCGAGCAGCCCGATACCTCGTTTAGCTCCTGCTTCGCGGGCGACTACAATTACCACTTCGCGCAGGGCGACACCGTGTACATGGCCTGGACGGATGGGCGCAACCTCATGGAAGGCGGCATATCGCAGCAGGACGTGGGCTTCGACAGGGTTGACGTGCCGGTAGGCTCGCCCGCTCCCTCGGCTACTCCCACGGCCGTGCCCGCCGCCTGCGACATACAGTTCAACGACGTGCCCCCAGGCTCCACTTTCTACCCGTTCGTGAGGTGCCTCGCCTGTCGCGAGGCTATGAACGGCTATTCGTGCGGCTCGGAGGGCGAGCCATGTCCCGGTACTTACTTCCGGCCCAACGCGCCTAACACGCGGGGGCAGCTAGCCAAGATAGTGTCTATCTCGGCGGGCTTCAACGAAGACCCCGGCGGGCAGATTTACTCAGACGTGCCTCCGGGTACCACGCACTACGAGTACATTAACCGCCTCACCCGAAGGGGCATAGTCTCGGGCTATCCATGCCCGCACACGCCGGAAGACGAGTGCACGCCGGGCTACCCAACCGTGTTCCGTCCCGGCGATGCGGTCACGCGCGGGCAGGCGGCCAAGATCGTAGCCAATGCCAAGGGGATAGTGGACCCGGTAGCCAGCAGCCAGGTGACGTACGCGGACGTGCCCGCGAACAGCACCTTCTGGGTGTTCATCGAGCGTCTGACCACACTGGGTATAGTTGGCGGCTATGCGTGCTCAGCCACTTACGGCGAACCGTGCGACACTCTCAACCGCCCCTACTTCCGCCCAGGGGCAATCGTCACCAGGGGGCAGGCAGCCAAGATGGTATCCAACACCTTCTTCCCCGATTGCCAGACACCTTAGTTAGGGGAAGAGAATTATTCACCGCAGAGACGCAGAGGGCGCAGAGGTTACGCAGAGATAATGGTTGTTTGAACGAGGGAAGGGGCTGCATCATACTGTACGATGCGGCCCCTTCCCCATACAACCTTTATTCTTCTCTGCGTAACCTCCGCGCTCTCTGCGTCTCTGCGGTGAAATTAATTGGTGCTTATTCGGTGCCACCGTGCTGGCGCAGGAGGTCGGCTACTTCGGTATAGCCGTTCGCTAGGGCTACGGTGAGAGGGGTCTTGTTGTCGTAGTTGAGGACGTTGACGTTCTGCACGCCATTTTCGAGCAGCCAACGCACCATGTCGAGGTGGCCGAAGCTCACGGCAGCGTGCAGGGCGTGGTCGATGCCCTCTCCACCTCCGGCGGCGACCAGCATCTCGGCTATTTCGGGTTTGCCGCTCAGGGCCGCGTGGTACATGACCGTGATGCCGTGAGCGCCCTTGGCCGTGGCCTGCGAGGGGTCGGCTTCCAGGCAGCGGGCCACCTGCTCGGCATCGCCCAGCATGGCGTGCGTGGTGATGTCGGGGTGCGCGCCCTGCGAGATGAGATAGCGCGCTATAGACCTGTTGCCCATATGCGAAGCCGCTTGCAGGGCCGTCTCGTTGAACTTGTCCCAGGCGGCGTTGACCAGGTAGGGCTGCTGCGCGTGCAACTCCCTCACCTTGTCCTCGTCGCCGTGGGCCGCTATTACGAATTGCTCCACCAGTTCTTGCGATAGTTCGTTTGTCGTTTGCATTACCTGCTTCCTTTCCGCGTCGCCGCTGTTAACCATTGGCCCATATCGAAGAGGGCCTCTTTGGGAATATAGTATTGAGCAAGGCGCGAACCTCGTCGCCCCTCACCCAACAGTCGGGAAATGCGTACTCCAGGTCTTCCAGCGAGCGGAAGCCGAAAAGTAGCTGTAAGAACGTAAGGTCGGGGAAGCCCGCGCTGCCCTCCTCCGTGCGCGCCGACCGCCAGGGTTCGACTCGCGCCAGCTTACCGGCCTCGAAGCCCAGGAGCAGGCCCGAACGGTAGAAGTTGAGCCTAACCTCGCCCGTGTGCCCCTCGACCACCGAACCTGGCAGGCGCTGCTCGATTGCCTTGCCGACGTGGCGCACAAAAGCGGGAACGTCGGGCACTCGCACGTACCAGGCGAACGACCTTAAAGTGCGCGGCAGGCGGTCGGGCAGGGAGTCGTATGCCGGATGCTCCGTACCCAGGCTGAATACGAACGTGTTCCACTCGCCTTCGTTTTTCTGAGCGAATTGGCGGCCCGTCGCTGCCATGTGCCGTACAACCGTGGGCGTGACTGCTGTCCAGGAGACTCCGGGCTTGACTTCGTAGACGTACGCAACCAGGTAGGTGCCGGGCATCCGGTAGTCGTGCACCAGCATGCCCACTGGCTCGCCACGGGGTGTTTCTATAACACACAGCACTTTGCGGACCAGCGTACCCTCGCCCCGACCGCTTAGCTCGTAACGTAGCTGCTGTTCGTCCTTTACGGCAGTAACCAGGCAGCGACGGGACATCTGCTCCAGCATCGGCGACATGAAGGGGATGTCGGCCTCGGTAGCCTGGCGGATGTTGTACGGTTCGGCCTGCCCCTCCTTCAGGGAGGGTACGTGGGGCGTGTAGCCCGCACGCCCGCCGCCGTAGGAGAGAGTCATCTCGTAGCCAAACTGCCGGTAGTACCACGGGATGCCTGAGATCGTTTGTGCAAGCTCGCCACGCTCGGCGCTCCAGCGATGGATCACGTCGAACTGCTTACGCACCAGCCCCTTGCGTCGGTAGTCGGGGTGGGTGCTAACAAGCTCGGGCTGTCCCACCTTGAAGGGGATGCCGCTGTAGCTCCAGACCTGCGAGATGAGGCCCATAGAGGAAGCAATCTGCCGGTTGGCGGTGTCCTCCACTATCAAGAAGTCGCTTGCGCGGAAGAAGGGGTGCGGGTGGCGGCCACTTCCGCCCACCAGGTCGAGCGTCCAGTGATGGATCGATTCTTCGTAGGTGTCAGGGGGATAGGCTTGTTGGGTGGCGTGGAAGCGGGCCAGGTCTTCGGCGTCCTCGGGTGTGGCCCTGCGCATGACAAGGCCGTCGCCCAGGTCTTCGACGCCCTCGTGGACTGTGGTGTCGTGTGCCACAATGCTCTCCTTTGGGGTAGTCGTAAAGAGCATAACACATGGCTTCCACGTTGGTATCGGGCTAGGGGACCATTGTCCGGGCTGTGTTACGCTCGGACATCTGGCACCATGTTCCCCCTGTCATCCTGAGCGCAGCGAAGGATCAGCGGCCCGTTCTTGACTCTTCCTGTTGCGGGACATGGTTCCTATTGCCTTCATTATCCTGAACGTTGAGGACTCTCGCCTACCCACCTGATCCTTCGCTGCGCTCAGGATGACAAGGGGAGGCTCAGGATGACAGGGTGGTGCTGTGGGTTGCTTGTTGCATAGCCGCAGTCACGCGCGGTGGTGATAGAAGGAAGGACGCAGGTATTGAGCCTGCGTCCTTCCTTCTAACTAGACATGTCCAATTGCGGTGCCTGGCCTACCTCCTGGCGGGTGTTTGGCAGTTGGGGAAGAAAGCGTTAGCAGCAATCTTCGCCATCTGCCCCCTGGTAGTCAGGTCATTGTAGCGGAAGCATGGAGCACCCGTTTCTGGGCACCTGCTCGCCTCTCCATACCCTGAGATGATGTCCCTACCTGCCAACCGTTCTATGTACACCCAGAACGGGCTATCGGGATCGACATCCGTGAAGGTCTGCTGACCACTAGGCACGTCCTCCTCGAACCCTGCTGCTATGGACACTATCTTGGAGATCTGTCCTCTCGTTGCAGGGTTGTTGGGGCGGAAGTATGGCCTTCCCTCACTGTCGCAGGGTTCGCTCACACCAGGACCTCCGCACGGGTACCCGGCGATTGCACCTGTTTGTGCCAGTCGCTCCACGAACTCGTAGAAGGGAGAGCCTGGTGGTACGTCCGCGAACTGCTGCTGCCCAGGAGCGGGAGTGTCATCCAGCCCTGCGGAGTTGGCGATGATCTTGGATAGCTGACCACGTGTGACGTTAGCACCCGGCCTGTAGTATGGGTCATCGTTGCCGTTGCACGACTCACCAGGTCCACCACAGGGATACCCTGAGACGATGCCCCTGCACGCCAGGCAGCGGACGAAGGTGTAGAAGGTATGGTTCGCAGGTACGTCAGCGAACTGGATCGGGCACGCTGTAGCTGTGGCAGTAGAAGTTGCGCTCGGTACGGCTGTGGTTGTGCTGGACGCAACGGCAGTCGCAGTCCTCGTGCTGGTAGGGATAGTAGTAGTGGCCGTGCTTGTGCCGGTGGGTGTGGGTGTGGGGGTATTGCCCCCCGCCGGCACAAGCACCGGCTGGCTGTCCGAGCAGTTGCCCGCACCGTTGCAGGACCGGACTATGTAGTAGTACGCGAGGTTTGTGGCGTTCGGGTCGGTGAAGGTGATTTTGCCGTCGCTGCTGCCGAACGCGGGCGGGCTAGTCTCTCCTATCTTGCTGCCCAGGTCGGGCGTGAAGTTCGAGACGGTGCCGCGGTAGATTTGGTAGCTGGTAGCCAGCTCCTGCCCGCCCTGGGTGTCGGTCACCACGGGCGACCAACTGAGCATCACGTTGGACCCGGAGCGGGTGCCGCTCACCACGGCGCTGGCCGGAGTATCAATTTCGTTCGCTTCGAGCAGCACCACGCCCCAGTTGCTGCTCACCGTGGCCGTAACCGTGCCGCCGGTCACCGTGTAGGTCATGCCCGTGGTGCCGGTCATGGCGGTCATGGCATCGCGCAGTACGGTGCCGTCGGGCAGGTTGTAGGGCGCGGCGTTGAGGCCGCTGAATGTGGCGCTGTGAGCGGCGCTATCGCGGTTGAGAGCTATAAGGGCCGTCTCGGTGCCGTTGGTGCGCCCGAAGCCGTACAGTTTGGCGGTGTCGCTGACGATCATCCCGTGCTGCACGTCGCCATCGAGCAGGGCCTGGGAACTGAGGCGGATGCTCGACATCTTGCGCGAGTGCGGCAGCAGGTCGGTGGTATCGGCCGTGTAGTGGCCGGGAGTGTCGTTCCAGGCGAACGGCAGGCGGTTGTAGGGGTCGTCCTGGTACGTACCATCCGCGACTACGCCGTCGTGGTTCATGCCCATCTCGTCGCCGTAGTAGAGGGTGGGCGCGCCTGGATACGTGAAGGCGAAGAGCCACCACTCCTTCATGCGCTGTGCGGCTGCTGCGTCGTTGTCGTCGTTGGCCTTCTTGAGCAGGAAGCGCAGGCGCTGGGTGTCGTGCGAGCCTTCCAGGTTCATCATCGCCTTCAAGGCCATCGGCGGATAGTCTTCATGGATGGTGCGCAGCCGGGTGTCGAGTTGCGACGGGCTGAGATAGCCGAGAGGCCCGCTGGAGCTACCGTCGTTGGAGTCGTTCTCCTGGAACTTCTCGCCTCTCGGGTCGGACACGCAGCCGGTAGTTCCATCGACACAACTGGTGAAGAGCCAGCTAAGGAGGGCGGCGCGGAAGCGGTAGTTCATCGTGCTGTCCCACTCGTTGCCGAGCAGCCAGGGTGAGGTGTCGCCCCACTCCTCACCGAGCATCACCACGTCGCTCTTGCCCGTGACGTTGGGATCGCGCACTGCGGCGCGGAAGCCTTCCCAGTAATTATTGGAGAGCGGCGGCTCCTCCCTTGTGCGGCCGGGGTCTATGTCGCCGCCCACGTCGAAGCGCCAGCCGTCAGCGCCCTGCTGAGTCCAGTACGGGGCGACCGAGTTGAGGCCGTCGCTCCAGATAAGCTTGCGCACGTCAGGTGAATTGGCCTGCAACTTGGGCAGGGACGAGTAGCTGTACCAGGCCTCGTAGGTGGTGTTAGGCGCGCCGGGCGGGTCGGGGGGCGCGCAAAGGGCCAGCGGGCCGGTGCCTGGGTTGCCGTCGCGGCCTGGGCTGGCGAAGTGCGGGAAGTAGAACCACGTGCGGTAGCTCGAAGTTGTGGCCTCGCACGCCCCACTGCTGTCGTTTGTGCCGGAGCCAGTGGGGCTGGTAAGATTGCCCGCCGCGTCGTAGCGGTGATAGCGGTCGAAGTAGGTGCTATCGGACGAGGTGTGGTTGAACACGCCGTCCAGCATGATCTTGATGCCGTGGGCCTCGGCAGCGGCTTCCAGCGCCTGGAAGTCGGCCAGAGTGCCGAAGTCGGGGTCTATCACCTTGAAGTCGGCGGTGTCGTACTTGTGGTTGGAGGGCGAGCGGAAGATAGGGTTGAGGTAGAGCACGTTCACGCCCAGGTTGTCGAAGTAGCCCTCGTTGACCTTCTGGGTGATGCCCTGGAGATCGCCGCCGTAGAAGTTCTGGCCGAAGATGCCGGGGCAGCCCGGAGTATCTACGTTGCGAGGATCGCAGATTTTGGTGTTCCAGTTGGTGCTGCCGGAGCGCACCAGGGACCCGGTTTCGCTGTAGAAGAAGCGGCCCGCGACCGGGTTGTTGGCCGGGTTGCCGTCGCGGAAGCGGTCGGGGAATATCTGGTAGACAATACCCTGCTGCATCCACTGGGGCACGTCGAAGTTGCCGTCGTACACGGTCAACTGGAAGGAGTTGCCCTCGGCGTCGGCCTGGTTGCCGGTGGGTTCGCCCCAGCCTCCAAGCGCGCCCCAGGTGCTGGCGCTACCGCCATAGTAGGTGTTGCCTTCCTGCGCCCGGTAGTGGGCCGTGTTGGTGCCGTCCGTGGCGCGGAAGACGTAGTAGAGGATGGTGGGGGTCGTCGGTATGGTGACGTTCACCGACCAGTAATCGACGGTGCCGATAGCGGGGTCGGTGCCGGTCATCACCTGCGTCATGGTCATTATGGTTTGTACGTTGTCTACGTCGTTCCAAATCCTGACCCTGGCTTCCGAAACGTCGTCCTCGCAGGTGCGGAACTTTAGGTTGACGGTGAGGGTGTCCGTGGGCACGGGGCCTGTGGGGTTGCGGTACATCGGGTCGAATGAGTTATGCCCCAATCCGACCCAATAGACGTTGTTGTCGCCTACCTCAGCGCCCTCACACGAAGTAGCCGGAGGCTCGGGGGGAGCAGGAGCGGTGAAGTCGTAGATGAAGCCGGTGTAGGAGTGGCAGTTAGTATCGGTGGTGCCGTAGTTGCATATGGCGTACTGGTACTCTACCTCCGTTCCTTCAGGGATGTCCTGGTCCGTGTTGCAGAAGAAGCGCGCTGTGGTCCCAGGAGGCAGGCTAGTGCCGTTAAGGTACTCACAGTCGTACTTGGCGTAAGTAGTCCCGTAATGGAGTTCTACCATGGGGCCTTCGCCGAACTCAGTGTTGGCCGATACGATGAACTTGTAGCCCGGCCCAAGCTGCTCCGGTGGGTCGCTGGACTCGTCTACGATGGTGCACGGCTCGGCACAGGCGGCGACATTAGAGGTGCTGATGCCCAGCACCACGCCGATAGCAAGCAGGGCGAGCAGCAAAAGCCCCCACCTGCGTAAAAAGCGCAGCAAAAACGACGGCTGAAAATAGCTCCCTAAAGTCATCAAATC
>JALZHG010000275.1 GCA_030914045.1 Chloroflexota bacterium
GCCTAGTAGAGCACATGAGCGCGAAGGGCTCTGACTTGGTAGGCTCCGACGTGGCTTACTGGGGGCAGGGGCATAAGTACCAGCTACCGGAGTGGGCCTCGCGACCTGCCTGGGAACGCAATCCATTCCCGTCTGTGGAAGCACAACGGTACTTGGCGGGGTACACGAAAGAGAAGGCCTTGGAGGACTTTCAATCCCCGGCGGTGATGACAGGCGCGAACATCAACTTTGTCGGCGCGATGTGCAACCTGGGAGCGATACGAGCGCGTCGCTTTAAGTTGACTATCCTTCCTCTCAAGATACAAGGCGCTCGAGGCGCGACGTGCAGGGCCATAGCAGTCGAGGAATAGAAGGGGAGCGTGCGGGAAGCGTTGAGTATGCTTGAGTCGCGAAATGCGAGAAATCGCGGCGGAGGTGTGCTGCGCCGTTCGTAGACAGGAAACCGCTCTCGTCATCAACGTTCCGAAACTACATACACTATGAGCCAAGGTTCCGCGCCCTGCTGAGCGAGGGTGCTGCCCGGCAGGTGGAGCTAGTCAGAGCCTGAAGATCACCCTCAGAGCCTTCCGGGGAGGGGAATACTCGAAAGTTGTCGCGGCGTCGCGTTTGGCCTTAGGAGGGGCCAGCTTATGGGGCTGCTCCTGAACCAGGCACAACTTGCCGCCACGATTCCTCGACGCGCACTATAATTGCCACCTCTTCCGGGTAGCGCTTGCGCATCCTCCGTTCGACCCCCTCCTCAGACGCTGCTCGGAGATGGTGATGATGGTTCGTCAAGTCCGCCATCAACGTATCCGCGGTGTACCAACGCCTATCGTTCATGGTGCGCGCTACCCTCCCGGATCTCTCTCGGCCCACGATCCTGAGCCTTAAAGAACGGGATGCTGGTCCGTCCCCACAGGGCGATCGCCCGCCGGAACCCCGTAATCCGGCGGTCGCTCCGAGGATTCCGCTTCGAGCGAGCCGCCCGCAGTGGTCGGGCGAGGCGCCGGTCCTCGGCCTCGCGCACCAGTGCGAGGTGTCGGTCGTAGTACGACTCGGTCATGTGCTCATTCGTGAAATGCAACTTCGGTCTCCTTCGTAGCTGATCCTTGCTTCTCAAATATGGCATCAGCCTAGGGACGGCGCATCGGGCGAAGGACCACACTACATCTAGGACTTTAGACCAAGGTTCGTCTCACCCATTCTGCGTATTCGGGTGCCTATTCACCCAAGTGCCCAAAAAGATGGACTTCGCGGAAGTCCGACCTTTCACTGATCCAGCGGTTTGGGTACTCCCGACTCCCGCAGAAGCCCATTTGCTTGTCCACCCCACTAGAGGCTGTTATGAACTCACTCTGAAATCGCTTGCGAATGCGAGAAACGAGGGATCGGCGGTGAACCGAGCTAACCGAGCAACCCGCCTTGGAATGCGGTTCTTCAGCCAAGTTCATAACACGCTCTAGAGCTGGAGCTTGGAGGACCTGTCAAAGAACAGCCGCTAGTGTGGCCAAGGGAGAGCCCCGAGGAGTTTGACTAGCGAGTGCGTAACCGACCGGACCCGAGCCTCCTTACACACGCGCGGGGGCTCCGGCCTTTATCATTGGGAGCGGCTATGGAAGATAGATGATGCCCACGGTGCAGTTCCGATGAGGTTTAGGGCCGGGGCTCTCCATTATGCTAGGCTTGCAGGAGATGGCTTACGAATCACGTATCAAGGCGGATCCGGACTACCTTCAAGCTCTAGGGCGGGCCTTCTACAACTTCCAATGCCTGGAGTTGATGGCTATTTGGACGATTATGAAACTCAGTTCAGATGGCTACAAAAGCGTCCCAAGCGGAAAAGGAGCGACTGCTGGGAAAATCGCTCGAGCGCTGCACACGGCGCTCAAGAATACTGCACCGCCGCTGGAGAAGTCTCTTCGCGATCGGTTAGAGAAGTTCAGTGACGAGTTTGACGCGGCGATCGATTTGCGAAACAAGCTGATCCACGCAAAGCCCTACACGGCTCCCGATAGGGCACAGCAGCTTTTCTACGACGGCGGCCCTGCTTGGCCTATCGAGGATGTATATGCAGCAGCGAAACGTTTTGAAGCTGTGGCTCTTTGGGCCGCTGAAAACTTCTGGGAAGATCTTGTGAAAGCACGTCCGTGATCATGGGCCGGGGCTATCCCTCCCACCACCGCCGTGCTCTGGCCCAGAAGGAATCGCCGGTCCCGAGGTAGGCGTCTATCCTCCGACTAAGAGGCCGCGCCAATAGGCTGGCTACTTTGCACTCTGGGCACTGTCAAGTGTGATTGAATAGCCCTACTGCCACTCCTTGACACATACGCTGCTCGCTTATTGACGCTAGCTGCTAAATTCCCGTAAGGAAGATAGTAGTGATGCAAGCTACAGGGGACGGAGTATGGGCAGCCTCGGCTTTGAAGTAGGCGACTCTGTAAGAGTGAAAGAAGGGGTGACTGACCCTGACTCAGCATTGAATATAGGCGGGTGGCAAGGCAGGATCTCAGAAATCGGGGAAGGTCCTGATGGCGAGCCGTTTGTTGTCGTTGCCTGGGATAGCCATACTCTCAGAGATATGCCCGAATGGTACTTGGAGCAGAGCGAAACTGAGGGCTTGGACTGGAAAAGATTCGTCTTGAGGTCGGAAGATCTCCGAGACGCTCGTAGCAGGGACACCCAAGGAGAAGTTGACGAGGCTGTGGAGGAAATTGAATCTCGTGTCTATTGGTTTTCTCTGGGAGCAGAGGGAAAGCGCATACGAGAGGTTCTATCCGACGTGGAGGGTGAGATGGAGGAATTGGAGGCTTGGGAGAGATACCTCAAAGAGAATCTAAGCTTCCCATTCGAGGCCAGGGTAAGTGAGTACCAGGAGAAGGGAAGGCTGCGCCAGGGCGATAGGGTCAAGGTTCGGGAGATCTCAGTAGTAGATGACCTCTATGGGGTAATCGTTTCGGGTAAATCGGGCGGTGAGAGTATAGATTTTCCTCTGTGCGACCTAGAAGCAGTTAATCATGGGGTCAATGGGCAGATTGTTTCTGATTATGGGGTTTGGTTCGCGAACCGCTAAAACCGCTAACCGGCTGCGCCAATAGGTCACGGGCGACGATGAGGACGGCCCTCCCAGCGGTAACGAGTCCAAGCTTCTCGGACAAGCCTCCCCACGATGATGACCACGTTAGAAAACGCGATCCAGAAGTCGATTACCCGACCCCGCCGCTCCGTGCACCACATGAGTTTCTTGTGGGCGTTATGCCAGGAGTTCGTCCTCTCCACGACCCAGCGCAAACCGGCTCTTAGCGGGGCCGGCTTACCCTTCTCGGAGATCACCCCGACCAGCTCTCGTTCCTCCAACAGTCGGCGAGTGACGTTCGACTCGTAGCCGCGGTCGAGGTGTACGCTCACCGACTCGGACGGCAGTCTCAGCGCTTCCACAGCATCGAGGGTGGGAGCCAACAGTGGGGAGTCGTGACGATTAGCCGGGGCCGAAACGACTCCAAGAGGGATGCCGTTAGCGTCCACCATCGTCGAGCGTTTGATGCCTCTCTTGCCGCGATCCACCGGACTTTTGCCCGCCTTTTCGCCTCCACAAGGAGCCTTAGTGATGCACCCATCGACGGCTACATCGGCCAGTTCGAGGCCGATGAAGCGGTCGTAGTACTCAAGTGCTAACTCCTCCAGAGCCTCCATCGCTCCGGCCTCGATCCACTCGTCGCGCCTACGGCGCAACGTGGTTGCCGAACAGCTCTCGTCGGCGATCCGCCAGTAAGCGCAGCCGAACACCAAGACCTGGATGAGCTTCTCGAAGATCAACCGATCCGATATGCGAGGTCGGTGGCAGCCCAGAGAATGCTCCACTTCTTCTCTGGAGGGCAACAAGGCTCTGAACTGTTGCCAGATGGGCTCGATGATGTATGGTGGGAGGGCGGGCACAGGGTACGCTCCTTCGTATCGGGAAGCCTAGAGAACTCCCCGAATGATCGAGCATCCGTGTCCGCTTTTCACGTTGGTCCCTTACGCACCTATTGGCGCGGCCTCTTAGTTGCGTGAGCAGGACACGAGCGCGTAGTAGCTAGACCAACACCACCT
>JALZHG010000090.1 GCA_030914045.1 Chloroflexota bacterium
GGGCGGGCACCGTCTGCGTGGGTTGGGCGGTGTGGGTAGGCGTGGGGCTGGCTGTGTGCGTCTGCGTAGCGGCCACTGTGGCGGTCGCGGTCGGCATGCAAGGTCCGGCGGTTGGGGTAGCCTGAGACGTGCCTGCTATCCCTGTCGGCGTGGCGGTGGGGCTACCCGCGCAGGGCTGCGTGGGTGTCTCAGTAGGTAGTGATGTAGCGGTGGCTTCTATTGTGGCGCTGGGGGCTGTAGTCTCTGTGGAAGTGGCGCTACTGGATGCAGTGGCGGTGCTGGTAACTGTGGAAGTGGAAGTGGAAGAGGGAGTCGCCGGTGCCGTGGGCGAACTGGCAACCGTGCTCGTAGAGGCTGTCCCCCGCGTTGAAGTGGGGCTGGGAGTAGACGTAGCCATACGGGTCTTTGTTGAGGTGAGCGATGCCTTAGCCGTAGCCGTGATCGTAGCTGTGGCGACGACATTATCCGCGTCCGCGGCTACGCTCTGCTGAGCACTTTGCTGAGCGCCAGCCGTACTGGACGTGCTCAACGTCACCACCGGCGTGCAGTTTCCGCCCCCTGTGTTGCTGTCGCAGATATGGAAGCTGCCGGCGGACGAAAGGAGCTTGGTGGCGGTCGTGGTCGGCGTGAACGTCCAGGTAGACACGCTCAAGGTGGGGCCTTTGTTGCCCGCTGTACGCGCGCCCAGAGTTACAGTTAGCGTCCTGTTACTGTTACTCCATACATAGGTAGCCGACCACCGCGCGTTCTCGTTCATTGTGCCACCTGCAATCCTCCCCACGTTGACCGTCTCCGTCGTGGCACAGCCGCCGGTGGTAGCCGTAGTGCCCACCCAGATGGTCGTGCTAGTGCTGCATACGGTATTGCCCGCCACGGGGCCGGAGCCGGGGGTAATCGCCTGGTTGAAGGTGAAAATCATCTGGTCGCCGGTATCAATCCTGCTCGCGTTGAGGTTGATGATTTGAACGGCGGTGGCGACCACCCCTACCTGCGCACCCGCGACAGGGTTGTTCTGGATGCTATTCCACGACTGGTAGGTCGTCTGCACCTGGTAGCAGTACCATGTGCCCTGGGGCACGCCGGCGGGCGAGCGGTTGGCATCGGTATAGCTGAGAGTGGTAGCGGTGCCTATAGCCGTGTAGCTGGCGCTGGTGCTGGCAGGGCAGGTGCTACTAGTGCCGTTGCCAAACCCCAGCACCTTGTAGCCGCTACCGTTCTGCCCGGCCGTCCAGCCTAGCGCGGCGCTACGCCCGCTGGGGCTGGCCTGCAAGCTGCCGGGCGCGTAAAGAGCGGTGGCGGCGAAGACGGAGCTGGGGTTGCTTGTACGGGCGGTGAGCAGGGCGAAGGTACCCCTGAGGCCGGGGCCAAGCCCCAGCGCCAGGCTGAACAAGCACAGCGCAACCGCGCCTGCAATTCGCCCGCGTCTCACGTTCTATGCTCCGGCGGGCATGGCCCGGTCCGCTGCCTGGTCGGGCGTCCTGGCGGGCCGCCATATCTCTACCAACATTAAGGCCCCCAGCAGCAGGGTGGGAATGACAAGCAGGAACAGGCGGCCCAGGTCGCTCTGCAGGGCTGACAACACGTAGCCCAGGTGGGGAATAGCGAAGGAGTAGCGCCACCCGCTGCCGGTGCCGGGCACTACCCAGCTATCGACCACGCTGTTGGCGTCACCCTTGGTCGTGAACGTGCGCCCTTGTGGGCCGGTCTCTATAGCCACGATGCGGTGCGTGACGAGCGCACCCGCGTGCTGTGGGTTCGCCACCGTGATCACGTCCCCGGTATTTAGCTCCTCGCCCCTGGCGGGCACGGCTACAATTACCGAGCCGACCGGGAGGGTAGGCTCCATGCTGCCCGACAGCACCGTATAGGTCTGGTAGGGCAGGAAGCGGGGGCCGACCGTGAGGGCAAGTACGCCGATAGCCAGCGCCATGCCTATAGTGGTAAACAGCTTTGTGGCTAGCTTGCCCAGCCGTGAGGAACTGAAAGCAACGGCTTTAGCGGTCTCGCCGGGTATGTCGGCCTCTATTTCCTCGGTGTTCAATACCTTTATATTGTTTGCGACGGATGCTTCCATGCTAACCTCTCTGGCCGGTTACCGAGTTGTTCTTGCAAAGTGACGTTTCCTCTTAGCACGCAGCCAGGGGAAACGTCACTTCACGCGCTTAGCCTGTGATTACTGGCTCATGTACCAGTTGAAGTCCATGGTCGCCTGGCGGCCCTGGAAGCTGTTGTTAGCGTCCGTCGGGAGTTGTACGGCTATCTTGACGTAGACCGAGGCCCCAGCGGCCAACCCGCTGCCGACCGCCAGCCCGCTGCCCGAAGTACCGTACGCGCTCTGGAAGGCAGAGAGCGTCTTGGTGGCGTCCGAGAAGTCGCAGGTAGCGCCCGTGGCTCCACCGTAGAGGCAGGCGGAGGGTGTGGTGAAGCTCGCATCGGAGTACTGCTGGATGTAGAGCTGCACCTTACCGCAGGCCAGGCCGGTGCCGAAGTACGACTCGCCGCTGCTGTTGCCGTTCGTGCAGGCGGTGGAGAAGAGCTTGAGGGCCGAGGCTGCCAGCGAGCCTTCGTTCTTGACGGTCAGCGTCTGCGAAGCAGTGTCGCCCGGCTTGCGCACGGTGGCGTTGATCAACTGGTCGCAGTTGGTGTTGCTGTTCGTGTCGGTGTTGCCGCCGCCGGTCGAGAAGCAGGTGGTGCCGCCCGTCTTGGTGTTGCTGAGCACCAACGTGCCGGCCTGGAAGGTGTTGTTCGGGTTGGTGGTCTGGGCCGTAAAGGTGGCGAACGTCCCCGAACCGAGGACTCCGCTCACCATGCCCAGGACCATTACCGTGAGCAGCACTTTCTTCAGATTGCCAGTTTGCCTCAGAGTACCTAGATTAACCATTAGATAATTCCTCCAAAAAGATAATGTGTGCCGGGCCTGAGTCCGGGTGCTCTTTAGCGGGCACATCGAATCGGACCGGATGTATAATCGGGCCTGTGGCCGGAAAATCAGTACTTAAGATGCCACAGTCTGATACTTCTAGTAGCACTGTAAGGCACGCGGGACTAAAGGGTAATAGGATTAAGGTCTTATCTTCCCGTAGTTTTCAGTACTACCGGTCCCAAAAGCAGGGACCTTGGTCCCGAAATCTTCGGGACCTTTAATCTCAAAGTGCTAGGATTATTAGTAGTGTACAAGTGTACATGTGTACTGTAGAGAGGCAACACAACCTTGAAGGGCGTAATATACCGGCAGATGGTAGGCGAAGACCGCATCCAAGTGATCCCGCTCTCGGCAGGACAGATTCAGGAAAGGGTAGATATGTTAGATGTTGCATCAGAGATGCCCGTCAATTGAACCCGCGTGCAAAGGACGACGCCCGTCGATTGAAATCGAGGGCTACACCTTGCGAAGTCTGCCCTACGGCAGACTGGTACGCCTTTGAGCATCTGAAATGTCCTAAGAGAATGTTTCAGTCCCGCAGGGACTTTGCCTTGTGTAGCCCTGGATTTCAATCGACGGGCCTCGGCCTTCGCACTCAGCATCTTGTACGGGATCAATCGACCGGGTGTCTCCTGCCGAGAATGTCCATACGCTACCAACCCACCAACGCTTCCTTTACTAGGCGGGGCCAAAGTTGTAATATGGGGTGAACGCACACGAACACCCACGACTTAGGAGGCGCCAAATGGTGGCAAAGTCGCCATCCGAACTGGACGAGCAGCTAACTAGCAGCGAGGCGGGCCGCAAGATACGCGTGCTGATAGCGAAGCCAGGACTTGACGGGCACGACCGGGGGGCCAAGGTCATAGCCAGGGCCTTGCGAGACGCCGGTATGGAGGTCATTTACACCGGCCTGCACCAGACCCCCGAAATGATAGCCGAGGCCGCCCTGCAAGAAGACGTGGACGCGGTGGGCCTCTCCATCCTCTCCGGGGCGCACATGGCCCTGTTCCCCCGCGTCATGGAAGAACTGCGCAAGCGCGGCCTCGATGACGTGATGGTCTACGCGGGAGGCATCATACCCGACGAGGACGTGCCCGCCATCAAGGAGATGGGCGTCGCGGGCGTGTTCGGCCCCGGCACGCCGATGCAAGAAGCCGTGCGCTTCGTACAGGAGAACGTCCAGCCCCGGCACAGCATGGAAGAGGAGGAATAGAAGTTTGGAGTATTGAGTTTTGAATTATGAGTTTTGAGTTGGTGTAGTATCCTCGAAACTCAAGACTCATCACGTCCAGTGCAGCTACCCCTATGACAGCAACTCAAAACTCAAAACCCAAAACTCAAAACCCGGTCCACGATCTGGTGGACCGGATGCTCTCCGGCGACAGGGCTGCGGCCTCGCGCCTGATGACCATCGTGGAGAACCGTCGCACCGGCTACCGCGAAGCGATGCGCCTGCTCATGCCGCACACGGGGCGGGTGCACATGCTGGGCGTCACGGGGCCGCCGGGCGCGGGCAAGTCTACCCTGGTGAACGAGCTTATCAAGGCATACCGGCAGCAGGGTAAGACGGTGGGCGTTGTCGCTGTGGACCCCACTTCGGCGGTGAGCGGCGGCGCGCTGTTGGGTGACCGCATACGCATGCTAAGCTACTACCAGGACCCCGGCGTGTTCGTGCGCTCGATGGCCTCACGCGGGCAGCTTGGGGGATTGGCGGCGGCCACGGTGGACGTGGCGCGGGTGCTCGATGCGATGGGCCGCAACGTGGTCATTATTGAGACGGTGGGCGTGGGGCAGGACGAGGTATCCATCGCCGGGCTTGCCGACACCACCCTGTTGGTCGAGGTACCGGGGATGGGCGACGACGTGCAGGCGATCAAGGCGGGCGTGATGGAGATCGCTGACGTGTTCGTCATCAACAAGGCGGACCGGGAGGGTGCCGACCGCCTGGCGAACCAGATAAAGACGGTTATGCGTCTCCTCCCGCAAGCCGAGGACGCCTGGACACCGCCCATTGTCAAGACGGTAGCCGCCGAAGGCACTGGCATACCGGAGTTGCTCGACACCATAGCCAAACACCAGGAGTACCTCGCAGCCGAAGGTCGCCTGGAGAAACAGCGCCGCGCCCGCCTGCAAACGGAAGTGCTGGACCGCGCCCGCGACCTCGCCCTGCGCCGCATCCTGGCCCGCGTCGAGCAAAGTGGCGACCTCTCCCGCGTGCTGGACGACCTGCAAGCCCGCAAGATAGACCCGGCCACGGCGGCGAGGCTGTTGGTGGACGATGGACGATAGACGATGGACGATGGTTGGAGACGGAAACGCAAAGACGCAAAGACGCAAAGACGCAAAGACGCAAAGACGCAAAGAACGCGCAAAAAGGATGATGGTTAGTTACTATCCGTCAACTCACAACTCAAAATTCAAAACTCACAACTTCTCCATCGTCCATCGTCCAATAAAGGAGTCGCAGCTTGTCTCGCCTGGTAGACCTCAGCCACACACTTGCGCCTGGTATGCCTGCTTACCCGGGGCTGCCGGAGCCGCAATTTCGCACTTGGTTCACGCATGAGGAGAGCGCGACACGCGGTACGTACTCGCCCGGCACTACCTTCCAGATAGCCACGTACGAGCTTGGGGGGAACACCGGCACCTACGTGGACGCCCCTTTTCACCGCCACCCCGGTGGACCTGACCTCGCCGGCCTGCCGCTGGAGAAACTCGCGGACCTGCCGGGCGTTGTCGTTGAAGGTGTGGCCGAGGGTGCCGTGCCGTGGCAGGCGTTCCAGGGCCTGGACCTGAGGGGTAAGGCGGTGCTGGTGCGTACCGGCTGGGCGCAACGCTGGGGAGGCCCCGATTACTTCCGCTCAGGGCCTTACCTGGAAGAAGATGTTTGCCACAGGCTCGTTGAGGCAGGCGTGGCGCTGGTGGGCATCGACTGCGCCAACATAGATAACATGTCCGACTCCGCACGCCCTGCCCACACTGTGCTACTCGCCGCGGGCATCCCGATTGTAGAGCACCTGCGCGGCCTGGACCAACTGCCGGGCGAGGGCTTCCGCTTTTTCGCCGTACCACCCGCTATCGAGGGGGGAACTTCGTTCGCGGTGAGGGCTTTCACTATCGTGGGCGCGTAGGGACTTGCCACTTCCCCTGATAAGCAGCGTCGTACGTAACAATTGCAGGACCAAGCTCCAACATTGTCATTTCTCACTGCGTTCGAAATGACAATGTTGGAGCTTGGTTCCCCATGCCGGACAAGCGAACCGAGCGAACCAGGCTTCATGAAAGCAGGACCAAACAAGCTATGACAACCTACCTCACACATCTAGAATGCTCTAATTGCTCGAATAGCTACCCAGCGGACCGGGAGCAGCACCTATGCACCGCCTGCGGTGGCATACTGCTGGCCCGGTACGACTTACCACGCATCCAGGCCGAAGTGCCCCGTGAGGCTATCGAGTCGCGCTTGTGGAGCGAGGGACTGTGGCGTTATGCCGAGTTGCTGCCCCTGTCCGACAGGGAGGCGCGCGTGACATTGGGCGAGGGGGCCACACCTCTGCTTGCGCTGGACAGGCTGAGCGAAGAGCTTGATGTGGAACTATGGCTGAAAGACGAAGGGCTGAATCCCACTGGCACCTTCAAGGCGAGGGGAGCCGCGGTAGGCGTGTCGCGGGCGAAGGAGCTTGGCGCGGAGACGATTGCCCTGCCCACCGCCGGGAACGCGGGCGCGGCTTGGGCGGCTTACGGGGCGCGTGCCGGGCTGCCGGTGGTTGTGGCGATGCCCAAAGACGCCCCGCCCCTCACGCTGCTAGAGGTACGCACGTACGGGGCGCGCCTGCACCTGGTGGACGGCCTAATCAGCGACGCGGGCCGCTGGGTAGCCGAGGGTGTGCGCGAGCATGGGTGGTACGACGCTTCTACGTTCAAAGAGCCATACCGTTTGGAGGGGAAGAAGACGCTGGGGCTGGAAATAGCCGAGCAGTTGGGCTGGCGCGCCCCTGACGTGATACTCTACCCCACCGGCGGCGGGGTGGGCCTCCTGGGGCTGTGGAAGGCCTTTCTTGAGATGGCCGAGCTGGGCTGGCTACAGAGCGATAAGCAGCCGCGCCTGGTAGTGGTGCAGTCTACCGGCTGCGCGCCCGTGGTCCGCGCCTGGGAGCGGGGCGAGACCACCACTCACTTCTGGGACGGCGCGAGCACCATAGCCGCGGGGCTGCGCGTGCCCGGCCCCCTCTCAGGACCGCTCATGCTACGCGCCCTCCGCGAAACCAACGGCACCGCCCTGGCCGTAGACGACTCAGACATCCGCCGTGGCCTGGGCGACATGTCACGCACCGGCTTCTGGCTCTGCCCCGAAGGCGCTGCCCTGCTCCCCGCACTCCGCCGCCTGCGCGCTCAAAACTGGATAAGACCCGGCGAGCAAGTAGTCCTGCTCAACACAGGCGCGGGCCTGGTCTACCCGGAGGTGGTGCCGGACGATCGACGATGGGAGTGATGAGGACTGAGGACTGAGGACTGAGCAAATGATATGTTGTAGGGGCACGATGGATCGTGCCCCTACTTTTTTCCTAACCATCTAAACCTTTGCCCGTCCTTTGCGTCCTCCGCGTCTTTGCGTTTTCGTCTCCTATCGTCTATCGTCCATCGTCCGTCTCACGCGCTTGCTGCGTATGTTCCGGCGGGCACGGGGTAGCCATAGGCGGGTAAGTACAGAGGAGATGTGGTGCGCTCGCGCTTGAGCACGTCCACGCAGGCGGCCAGCACTTCAGGCTCCCCCAGGTACGACATACAGGAGCCTTCTTGCAGAGTGCGGCAGGTGTCGTCTTCGTACTTGAAGTGCTTCCAGCAACCCCCACACGAGGTCGGTTTCTCAAAGGGCGCTACGAGGCTGATGCCCTTGCTGTGGTTGTAGGGGCCGGTAACCTCGGGGTTGGTGGGGCCGAACAGTCCCACCCACGGCACGTCCAGCGCGCCCGCCATGTGCAGCAAGCCCGTGTCCACGCCTACCGCCAGGTCGCACCGGGTCAGCACCCCAGCCACGTTGTCCAGCGAAGTGTGCACCGGGATGGCCGTGGAACCCGCCGCCTCGAAAGCCCGTTGCACGGAACTCGACTGGCGGTCGCAGAACAGGAGCGTGCGGTGTCCCATCTCCCGCAGGTGGGAGTCCAGCTTCAGCCAGCCGTCGAGCGTCCACCGCTTGATAGCCATATTGGTGGAGGGCACCAGGGCCACCACCTTCTGCCCCTCAAGCTCATGGTCCAGCCAGAAGCGCGAGGCGTACAGGCTGGCCGAGGGGCGCACGATCAGGCGAGGTTTGCGCTGCTCATGTGTGATAGTTATGTCTAGCTGCTTTTCAATCTCATCGGCCAGGAAGTCGAGAGAGTGGGTCGCGCCCGGCACGGGAGGCATCTGTGGCGTCCAGTAGGTGCGGAAGTCCATCCCCTTCTCCCAGGCGTAGAAGAGGTTGATGACCATGTCGAAGGGGCCAAGTTCGCGGTCGAAGGAAGGCCCGGCGAACCAGGCGAGGAGGCGCTGCGGCAGCAAGGGGCGCAGAGCGATTGCCATGCGGCCCGGCTCGTAGTTGAAGCCCGAAGGCTTTAGCACCTCCACCGTGGGGTCGTTGACGAGCAGGTTGCCGTGTTCGGAGGCTGCCACCGTAAAAGCGGCCTCGGGGAAACGCCGCTTGAGCGCGGCCACGAGGGGCTGCGCGTTGATAAAGTCCCCTATCCCGTCCGCGAAGGGGATCACCAGTATGGTCTCTGCTCGCATCCGGTCCTGCTCTCCTACACAGCGCATATGCCTCACATGCGCCTGCCGATTCTACCACACGCCTTTCTACTCAGGCAATACTCCGTCGGGTGTAGTTTCTATTTGTTGAGCAATATACATATTATAGCGCGGGGGAATTAGACTACTACCAGGGTGCGGGCAGTCTCGGTGGGCGTCACCCACCGATTGTTCCCGTACAAGGTGCAGCGTGCGAAGGGTGACGCCTGTCGATTGGTTCCGTAAAAGGTGTAGGTGCTTAGGACGACGCCCGTGTATTGTCCATATAAGGTACAGAGTGCGAAGGACGACGCCCATCGATTGAAATCGAGGGCTACACAAGGCAAAGTCCGCATGGCGGACTGCTTTAGCCACATTTCTACCCCAAAAGAAGCCCTTTAGCATAGAGCCAGTCCCCTTCGGGGACTTCGCTATGTGTAGCCCTCGATTTCAATCGATGGGCGTCGTCCTTCGCACTCTGTACCTTGTACGGCATCACTGCCGGACGTCGTCCATGGTACTCAGCACCTTGCACGGCATCACTCGGCAGGCGTCGTGCTTCGCACCTGTAACATATCTGCCTTTTCCTGAATCTCTCCCACCTAGAATAACCCCACCGTGATACCCCTGCCGAGTACCATTCCCGTAGGCATTGTAGTGCTCCGGCATCGCCGCAAGTCCTCAGACTGTATAATGTCCCTATGCAGCCACAGTATAAGCGCATCCTGGCGGTAAAGCTGGCCGACATGGGCGACTTGCTCACTGTCACCCCGGCGTTACAGGCGTTGCGCGCCGCCCACCCCGCTGCCCGTATCGACCTGCTGGTGCCGCCCCGTTCGGCGGACTTGCTGAAGGACGCGCCGTACGTAGACCGCATCGTCACCTTCGACAAATTCGCTTTCGACAGCGTGCGCGGCTTGCTAGATGTACGTGGGCTAGCCAAAACTGTTTCGTTCCTGGCCCGGCTGCGCGCCTCCCACTACGACGGCATGGCGATATTCCACCACTATACGTCGCAATGGGGCACAATAAAGTTCGCGGTGCTGGCACTCGCTTCCGGCAGCCGGGTGCGCGCGGGCGTAGGCAACGGCAGGGGCCGCTTCCTTACCCACAGGGCTTCCGACGACGGTTTTGGCGCTATGCACGAGGCAGAATATTGGCTCAGCGTGGCTGCTTTGTTAGGTGCTAACGCCGGGTCCGGCTGGAGGTCACGCATACCGGTTAGCGAAAGCGACAAGGCAGCCACGCTGAGCCTATTGTCCTACTTCGGCAAAGAACGTGCCACACCCCTCCTTGCCATCCACCCAGGGGCGGGCGCATACAGCCCTGCGCGCATCTGGCCCGTGGAAGGTTTCGGCATGGTGGCGAAGGGACTCATTAAGTCGCACGGCGCTAACGTGGTCATCCTGGGCGGGCCTGACGAGGTGGAAGCCGGCTCAAAATTGGAGCAGTTAATAGGTCAGACGGGGCGCGTGCTCAACGTGGCCGGGCACACCAGCATACACCAGACAGCCGCCGTGTTGGAGGAGTGCGACCTGTTCCTCGGCAACGACAGCGGCCCCATGCACTTGGCGGCGGCTATGCAAACCCCGGTAGTGGCGGTGTTCGGCCCCTCCAACTGGCGAGCCTGGGGGCCGTACACACCCGTGGGAGAGGAAAGCCCGCACACCATCGTATCGCGGGACCTGCCGTGCATGCCCTGCTTCTACCGTGGGCACGACCTCGGCCTGCGCGAGGGCTGCGGCACCCGCCCCTGTCTCACGGGCCTCTCACATGTGCCGGTGCTACGGGCGTGCAGGGAGGCATTAGACAGGGTGCAAGCTACCACCAGGGCAACAGTGACGTGAATGCCACTATGCATCATTTCCAGCACCCAAACACCCCTCTGTCATCCTGAGCGTAGCGAAGGATCTCAAGAAGGTGGGTAAGGATGCTGTTGAATAGAGGGACAAGGGTGCTGAACCTTCAGCACAAGAGCAAGAGGAGCATCTGAGATCCTTCGCTGCGCTTAGGATGACAGGGGGAGTAGCATTCCCGAAGAAGAAACGCGCTAGCTTCCCCCCTGGCGCACGTTATTAGAGCAAAGAGCATCAGGAACCGGAGGAACATATTGGGTCGCAACCGTCGCAACACGGGCAACCGTCGCAAAAGCAGCAAGAGTGGCAGCCGCAACAGCCAGCTATCCCTTGGCTCCATAATTCTCCTGATTATCATCATCGGGGTGGTGTTTTGGCTGACGCGTAACGAAGGGAACGTCACTCCCCCGCCCGACCCCGGCTTGAGCCAGCCCGGCGCGCTCACCAACACCATAGGCAAGCCCGAGCCTATCGCGATGGACTTCCAGGGCTGCCCCCCTTCCGGCGACGGAGGCGACCCGGTGCTAAACACGCTGAAGAACCGCGTGGACGAGACGGTGTGGCAGCCCACCACCATCTCCGCCGTGCTGGCCCTCGACTGGCCCGAAAGCATAGAGGGCAGGTCGCGCGCTCGCTGGTCGCCCGCCGACGCGCAGGCTGTAGCGCAGCACGAAGGCACGCCGGTGCAGCTAGAGGGCTACCTGGTGCAAGCCAAGAAGATGAGCCCGGAGACCTGCAACTGCCACTCCGTAGAGCACGTCGATTACCACATCTGGATGGTGGACGAACCGGACAAGGACCGCGACCAATCAATCGTCATCGAGACTTCACCTCGCGTGCGCGCGCACCACCCCGAATGGGGTCTGCGCAACATGAGCGACCTTGCCAGGCGCAAGGAGAAGGTGCGTATCAGCGGCTGGCTGATGATGGACCCGGAGCACCCCGACCAGGTAGGCAAGACGCGCGGCACCATCTGGGAGATACACCCCGTCATGCAGATAGAGACTTTTTCAGGCGGCGCGTGGCGGCCCTTGGACGATGGGAGTACCGGCGTGCGCGCCCTGGGCGAGGTAGCCCAGACCGCGCCGCCCGTCACGCCTGAGGCAGTCGCCACCATGCCGCCGGTGAGCGACCGGAGCGTGCAGGACAACACCACCGTGCGCATAGTCTCCGTGCTGGCCGACGGCAAGAAGACCAACGAACCCGACGAGTACGTGGAGATAAAGAACACCGGCACCGAGCCTGTGGACATCACCGACTGGGTGTTGCAGGACAACAGCGCCGAAGACCTGTACAAGTGGGAGAGCTACGTAATGCAGCCGGGGGCCTCCATCCGCGTCTACACCAACGAAGTGCACCAGGACACCGGCGGATTCAGCCTCGGTGCAAACCGTCCGGTGTGGGCCAATCGCGGCGACATTGCTGAGCTATACGACGCGGACAAGGTGTTGATTTCGAGGTACGCATATGGCGACAAGAGGTAAGCCCCGGCGCAGAAAGTGGCGCAAGTCAGCGTCGGAACAGCCGCAGCCCCCAAAGCAGGAGCAGGTGGAAGCTCGCCCCACGCCACCCGCAGAGCAAAAGACGGCAGAGCCCTCCTCGACCGAGGAAGTCAAGCCCGCGAACGTCATACGCAAGGGCATCTACCTGTCCGCCCTCATCTACGTCGAAGGCGACATGCCCGCCCCCGACGACTTCATCTCCCCCACCACCAAAGCCCTGAAGTCGGTACTTGACCAAGCGCTAAAGGGCGAGCACGACGGCCTGAGCATGACTCTCAAGAAGGTCGAAGTGCAGAACGACGTGGAGCAGGAGGACGAGGAGGAAGGCGACGAGGGCGGCGAGGAAGAGAAGTTCCAGTTCTAGCAATGCGTTCCGTAGGAGTACTATGCTTAGTACCCTCGTGAGTAGCCCCTTTGTTTAATGTACATAGCCAAGCCGCTTCCTTGTCATTTCTCACTACGTTCGAAATCTCGTCCCTTACCACCCAAATATCACCTTTCCTACTGAACACGGGGCTGTAAGAAAGAGGTAACATAGGGGTAGAGGACGAGATTTCTCACTGCGTTCGAAATGACAGGGTGGTGCTCTGGGTGCTAACTACCCCATGTGTATTGGTACCGAACTAAAGGTGCTTCAGGAACTGCTCGGGGTTGTTGAGGAAGTCCCTGGTGACGGTGACGTGCTCTAGCTCGTCATATGGCACGCGGCGAATGCTGCCGTCGTTGAAGCTGTAGATAGTAGCTCCAGGATACGCCATCAGGATGGGCGAGTGGGTCGCCACGACGAATTGGGCCTGCTTATGCTCGACCATCTCCTTCATCATCGAGATGAACGATAGCTGCCGCACCGGCGACAACGGGGCCTCCGGCTCGTCCAGCATGTAGAGGCCGCCGGGCACGAAGCGCGATTGGAACAGCGTAAAGTAGCTCTCGCCGTGGGAGCGCGCCGAGAGGTCTTTGCCGTATCGGCGCTCCATCTCGTGTAGCTCCTTGGCGTATGGCAGGCGTGCCAGGTTGCGGGCCATGATGGAGCGCCCTTCCGTCTCGCGCTCCACGCGGCGCAAGTCCTCCTCGTACTCGGCTCGCATCGTGCTCAGCCGCTTGGAGAAGCCGAAGAAGTCCTCGGTGCGCATGAAGAAGCCTTTGTGGGTGCGCCGCTGCCACGAAAGCCGCAAATAGCTCGCCAGGGGCCGTATCGCCTCCAACGTCGCATCGGCCTCCAGCCTGTCGCTGCCCACCGCCGGGAGCCTGGTCGCCATGGCAATCGCTTCCAGCAGCGTAGACTTGCCCGACCCGTTCTCCCCCACCAGGAAAGTCACCTCCGATGGGAACTCCAGCGACTCCAACGAGCGCACTATAGGCACGTCGAAGGGGAAGCCTTGCTGCTCTTCAATGTCATCCTGTTCGAGCCGGACGGCGGCTAAATGTATCATGCCAATTAGTATAACCTGCCCCTTCTATCCTGGGAACTCGCACAAGAAGAGCAGGCCCCACCTGGCAGATTGGGCCACATCTTTTCTACATCGGAAACAAGGGTACGTTTCCTGCATCCATCCTCCCGCGCAAGCTTCGGACAACGTCGTCTAACGAAGGAAAAGGAGGAGCAAATGCTTACTAAGGAGACTACACTGGCGTGGAAGCCGAACGCCAGGCCGCTTATGGCCCTGGCCTTATTGGTGCTGTCTATCATGGCGCTGGTGTCCATTGGCTCGAATAGTTCCGCCACGGCGTCGGCAACGGCCCAGCCAGCTAGCAAAATCGAATCAAAAGTGCTGGTACAGACGCTCGATGGCAAGAGCACATCGTTCGTGGTACTTATGACAGAGAAGGCCAACCTGACCCCGGCTTACGGTATGAAGGACCAGGACGCCCGCGGCTGGTTCGTCTACAACACACTCAGAGAAACCGCCAACCGCAGCCAGGCCGGGATACGCGCCACTCTCGATGCGAAAGGCGTGCAATACAAGACCCTGTGGATCGCCAATGCATTGGTGGTGACCGGCGACCGCGCCCTCGTCAATGAGCTTGCCGCCCGTCCCGACGTGCGCGCAATCGAACATAATGCGATCATGTACTTGATGGAGCCTGTGCGTGCTGAGGCTGATACGTCCAACGCAACAAGCGCTCCACTAGCCCCAAGCGGTGCCATCACGATTGAATGGGGCGTGGAAAATGTCCGAGCACCCGAAGTTTGGGACCTGGGCTACACAGGCCAGGGAATCGTGGTGGCCGGCGCGGACACCGGCATACGCTGGACGCACCAGGCGCTCAAGTCTCAGTACAGGGGCTGGGACGGCTTGGTCGCGAACCACGACTACAACTGGCACGATGCCATCCACATACCCGACCCTAGCGACCCCTGCGGCCCCGACACGGAGGAACCGTGCGACGGGCACGACCATGGTACCCATACGGTCGGCACGGCGGTCGGTGACGACGGTATGGGCCAGAAGATCGGCGTAGCTCCGGGTGCGGAGTGGATTGGTTGCCGCAACATGATGGCGGCAGGCGTCGGCTTCGGCGCAGTGTTCGACACCTATGCTGAGTGCTTCGAGTGGTTCCTCGCGCCGACCAAAATTGACGGGACCATGCCGGACCCCACCAAGCGCCCCCACGTCATCATTAATAGCTGGGGCTGTCCCGAAGGTTGCACGCCCGAAACCCTGCGGGAGATTGTCGAAGCCACGGTGGCTTCAGGTATCTTCGTGGAAGCTTCAGCGGGTAACGATGGCCCTGCCTGCTCCACAGTGACCGTGCCGCCCGCGATCTTCGAGGCCTCTTTCACTGTAGGAGCTATTGACATCAACAATACCCTGGCTGAGTTCAGCAGCCGCGGCCCCGTGGTCACAGACGGCTCTATGCGTACCAAGCCGGACATCTCGGCTCCTGGTGTGGACACCCGCTCCGCTATTAGCAGCAGCGACACTGCCTACGACGACTTCAGTGGCACGTCGATGGCCGGGCCGCACGTGGCCGGGGTGGTCGCCTTGGTCTGGTCGGCGCGGCCTGAGCTAGTGCGCCAGATTACCGAGACCAGGACCCTCCTGGAGCAGACCGCCAATCCACACGTAGCTGTAATCGATCCGATTCAGCAGTGCGGCGGGACCACAGAGGCGAACATCCCCAACAACTTCTTCGGTCATGGCCGCATAGATGCCTTCGCCGCGATTGAGCGTGCCTCGGTCGGAGGGCCATTGCCCAGCGCGACCCCCGTCGCCAGCCCCACGGCGTGCCCCATCCAATTCGCAGACGTGCCCTCCAGCGGAGAAGGTTCCACCTTCTACACGTGGGTGCGCTGCCTTGCATGCCGCCAGATAGTGGGCGGGTACCCGTGCGGAGAACCAGGCGAGACTTGTAATGAGAACAACGAGCCGTACTACAGGCCGGGCGCTAACGTCACGAGGGGACAACTATCCAAGATCGTCGCCCTCTCTGCCGGTCTGAACGACCCCATAGCCGAAGGCCAGCAGCAGTTCGCGGACGTAGAGCCGGAAGACCCCTTCTACATGTACGTGGAGAGGCTGGCCCAGACAGGGGCCATTGCCGGTTACCCATGCGCTACTGCGGGCGAAGGTTGCGACGAGTTGAACAGGCCCTTCTTCCGCCCCAACAATCCCGCGACCAGGGGCCAGATCGCCAAGATCGTGGCTATCTCGGCGGCCTACGGAGAAGACATACCTGCTACCCAAGAGACCTTCACTGACGTACCCACCGACAGCCCCTTCTGGGTGTACATAGAGCGTCTTGCCGGGCGCGGGGTTATCTCCGGTTACGGCGACGCCTCAAAGTGCCCCGAGACCGGCGCTCCATGCTTCCGCTACAATGACCTGACCACACGCGGACAGATGGCGAAGATCGCGGCTAACGCCTTCTTCCCCAACTGCCAGACACCTGCCAGAAGGTAGGCAGCAACACACCGCAAACTAGCGGAAATCAGAAACCACCGGGCACGCGCCCGGTGGTTTCTTGTCCTCTGGTACTACTACCGCACCGTACGAAAATCTCATTGTTACCCCGCCGGGTGTCGGCTACAATCGCTTTATGAGTAGTACTTCCGCGCTTTCGGTGCGCGATTCGCAACACGAAGTAGCCACACCCGACAGTCATGAGGTCCAGGCCGCTTCCACTCGTGGCCTGCGCTTAAAGCACCTGTGGACCATCCTGCCTTTCGCCGTCGCCTGGTTCGCCAGCAGCATCGACTTCATCGAGCCTTACGACTTCTGGTGGAACGTCAAGAGCGGCCAGATTATGGCCGAGACCGGGCAGTTCCTCGCCAGGGACGTGCTGGTGTGGACGCCCGTGCGCGAGCCGTACTACAACCCGCAGTGGGGTTCGCAGCTCCTCTTCCACTGGCTGTACGCCGCCTCCCCCTACTTGCTGCTCACCGTGCGCGCGCTCATCATCGCGGCCACGGTCGGGGTGATCATGTGGCTGAGCGCGTGGAAATCCCGCTCGCTACAGGCCGCCACCCTGGCTACCGTAATCGCGTATCTTGCCTCGTGGACCAACTACGGCATGCGACCCCAGCTATTCGCCTTCCTGCCTTTCGTGGGCTTCTACTTCCTGCTGGAGCGCAAAGACAGCTACCCTAAATGGCTGCCGCTGCTCGTGCCTATCATGCTCTTCTGGGTGAACGTGCACGGCTCGTTCTTCCTGGGCGTGGCTATGCTTGGCATCTACGCGTTCGGCACCGTGCTGGAGAAGTTGGGCAGCGCCGACGGGCGCAAGTGGCTCACCTCGCGCGCCGCCATGTGGCAAGCAGGGTGGTTCGCCGCTGCTATACTGGCAACCCTCGCCAACCCCTACTTCACCCAGATATATAACTACTTCTTCGTCGCCACCAACGACCCCATAGCCCGCGCCCTGAACATCGAATGGCAAGGCCCCACCCTCTACGACGGCACCGGGCAGCTATTCTTCATTAACGTACTCGTCTTCGCAGCGTCACTATACGCCAGCCGCCGTCGCCTGCGTCCCACCGAGATACTGCTCATACTGGCGTTCGGCTACCTGTCGCTCACCTCCCTTCGCAACGCCATGTGGTGGAACTGGCTGGCCGCCCCCATGACCGCCCTAAACTTCGCCACCTGGGCCACCAACCGCAAGCAGCAACGAGAAGAAGCCCTAGCACCTGAAGAAGCCACAGACGAAGAAATCCGAAATCCCAAATCCCAAATCCCAAATCGTAAAGAACTGCCCGCCATGAACTGGCTCCTGGCCGTCCTCATGATAGGTGGTGCCCTGGCTTTCACCCCACTCTGGCGCGCCGCTAACCCGCTGGTAGCGCCCGCGGCCAAACCTGCCCTTGCGGTGGGTACCCCGGTCGAACTGGCCGCGTTTCTCAAGAGTGGCAGGGTGCCCGCGCCCGTCTTCAACTATATGGAATGGGGCGGCTACCTGGAGAACGAGCTATACCCGCAGTACCAGATGTTCATAGACGGCCGTTTCGAGGCCCGGCAGGTGCCGGTCTGGCACGACTATCTCTCCGTTTCCAGGGGCCGGGCCGACTGGCAGCAAACCCTCGACCGCTACGGCGTGCGCACCCTCATCCTGAACAAGGAGTTCCACGCCGACCTGGTCCGCTTCGTCACCGGCTCCCCCACCTGGCGCCCCGTCTACGACGACAAAGCTGCCATCGTCTTCGTGCGATAAGAGGCGAAAACGCAAAGACGCAAAGTACGCAAAGTACGCGCAGAGATTAGGGATTGTGGCTCAAAATAATGGACCAGAGTACGACACATGTACCCTGGTCCTCTTTGTACCCGCTAAACCATCATCCTCTTTGCGCGTCCTTTGCGTACTTTGCGTCTTTGCGTTTTCGTCTCTCCCGAGCACCTAATACTTAATAGGACTAAGTAGCCACCACGCGCGGTACCAAAGGCTTATTGTGGATAAGTATGCCCCATGTTAGGCTTAGGTAGCAGGAAGAAGAGTGCCTTTGCCCTGCGCATTCCTTACTTGTGTACCGCAAAATGACCTTTGGAGAAAACGGAATGGTAATGCCACAACAGGTCGCCGAAGGGCTAAACCAGGGATCACGCCCCGGCACCGACGAATTTGAGAACAAGGTGACACAACTCCTCGGTGAGTTGCGCGTCGAGTCGGAAGCTCTCCAGCGCGAAGCGACCGAAATCGAGATGCTCATCCGACAGAGCAACATGGAGGTGGAGAAGCTCGCCAACCGCGAGAACGCCGTCACCAACCGTGTGCGCGACATGGAGCTAAACCTCGATAACTACAGCCGCACCGACATGAAGACGATCTACAACTCGTCCCACGAAGTGCAGATGCGCCTCTTCATGATGCGCGCCCAGGTAGAGCAGCTAGAGGCCAAGCGTAACAGCATGCGCCTGCTGCAAAACCGCCTCCAGAAGGTCACCAGCGTGCTCCTGAGCGCCCCTGAAGGCTACAACCCCGGCATGAGCCAGCCCGCAGGCCCCAAGCAGATACAGATGCAGGCCACGCAGACTATCTCCTCCCCGCTGGACGATGCCCTCGACAGCAAGCAGGTAATCGGCCAGGTGATACAGGCCCAGGAAGACGAGCGACTGCGCGTCTCCCGCCAGATCCACGACGGCCCCGCCCAAACGATGACCAACCTGGTGCTCCGCGCCGAAATCTGCGAGCGCCTGCTCGATATGGACCCCGCACGCGCCAAGAACGAGCTGTCGGGCCTCAAGAGCGTGGTCAACGCCACGTTGCAGGAGACCCGTCGCTTCATCTTCGACCTGCGCCCCATGATCCTGGACGACCTCGGCCTGGAGCCTACTCTGCGCCGCTACGTCCAGCAGTTCACCGGCAAGCATAAGGTAGAGGTGGGCGTGACCATCAACGGCATGCACGGCAGGCTCCCCAGCGACATAGAGGTGGCCTGTTTCCGCATCGTGCAGGAAGCCCTACAGAACGTCGCCCAGCACGCCCACGCCAAGCACGCCCAGGTCACGATTGACGTGAACGGCGACGTGGTTGCTGTGACCGTCGAGGACGACGGCGCGGGCTTCGGCGGTGACGAGTCGCGCATGGCTGACCCCAAGCGCAAGGGCCTCGCCACCATGCGGCAGCGTGTCGGCATGTACGGCGGCCAGATGACGATAGACACCGCGCCCGGCAGGGGCACGCGCATCAACGCCACGCTACCGGCAGCATTCGAAGACTGAGCTGAATTTGGGAATTGGGACTTCGGATTGCGGATTTAGAAGAACTCCTATCAAATCCGCAATCCGAAATCCCAATTCCCAAATTCCTCATGGTCATAGCACAAAAGTACCCCGCCCAGATACAACTAAGAGCTATTGTAAGCGGGTGTACAACGAGCCAATAGTATAACCAGGGGGATAACCTTCTCCTGGACCGGGCATACCAGAAACGGTACCGGCGACGGCATACAACGGGCGCATGCCTGAAAGGAGGTACAAGCGTGAAAGCAGCCACCCAGCGCAAATGGTTTGGCTTGCGCCAGTGGCGCTTACGTGGACAGGGGCTTGTAGAGTACGCGATGCTCATAGTTCTGCTGGCTGTAGTTGTCTTACTTATCCTGACTTACCTGGGCCAGATCGTCTTCGTCAACTACTATTCCAAGATTGGCAGCACTATGATTTCTGTCAACGGCACATAAGCACCGTACGTTATCGCACCTGGCGGACCTCCACACCAGGCGCGCCGGACTACGTAATCGTTCAATGGGAGCAAATATTCACCTTTAGTCTCGCAATTATCCGGTTTAGTTCTCATCCTAAGCCATATCTTAAACAGAAAGAGCCGCACGTAGTGTGCGGCTCTTTCTGTTTGCCCTCTGCCCAGTATAGGCTGATTGCATACTCAGTCCCTTTGAGGGTACCAAGATCAGCACCCAAGCCCCACATTGTCATTCTGAACGCAGTGAAGAATCTCGTCCTCTACCGAGATGGCTCTGCTTTCTTGTCGTACTGTGTGGCAGTTAGAAAAGGGTTATCTAGGTGCTGAGGACGAGATTCTTCACTGCGTTCAGAATGACAAGGCGGGGCTTGGTTCGATTCAGTTAGATAGCATGCATAGCCAACCGATTCTTCAACGCCTTCATAACGACCAGGGCCTGCCCTCGCGACGGCAGTCAAGGCTGCTATTTACAAGTGGGCTTCTAGCCTTGTGCCTTTATTGGCTCTGCGAGCTGCGCGCGGTGCCGGTTCCTAACGTCACATGTCTGTCGAGGCTGGGTGCTGTGCGTATCCAGCAAGCCGCGTAAGATGCTACTTAAAGCAAGAAAGACCCCGCAGGGTCTTTCTTTAGTCTGGACTGGCTTCGAGGTATTACGCCCCGTTGAGGCCGGAACCGATCTTGGAGAAGGTGGTGTTCACCTGGCCGCCAAGGAAGGTGAGGATCAAGATCACCACGATGGCGATCAGTACCAGGATCAGGGCGTACTCGACCAGGCCCTGGCCCTTCTTCTTCATCTGCTCGATCTTTGCGCGCATTGGTTTGTGTCTCCTTATGGAACTAAACGTATGATTGCCGTAATAACTCTCGCCGGTGCTAATAAGTGCGCCGGACTTCCCCTATATCGTACAAGAACTTCGTGCCTGGTAAAATAGCCCGCTGGTACTATCCAACGCTAACTTGAGTGGCAACATGGTACTACCGCGAAATAGTACCGTCGGCAGTCGAGGAAGGGGGCTAGCCAGGGCGCATGATCTTAGCGGGCTGGTGGCACGCGGAAAAGCAGAAGAGGCCCGTGTGGGCCTCCTCTGCTTTTCTCTCTTACTGGCTCGGCCGGCAATTACGTGCCGTTGAGGCCGGAACCGATCTTGGAGAAGGTGGTGTTCACCTGGCCGCCAAGGAAGGTGAGGATCAAGATCACCACGATGGCGATCAGTACCAGGATCAGGGCGTACTCGACCAGGCCCTGGCCCT
>JALZHG010000276.1 GCA_030914045.1 Chloroflexota bacterium
GCTTAGGGGACATAGGGCCCGAGGCGGCGATGCCCGTGATGGAGGGCAAGGCGATGCTCTTCAAGGCGTTCGCCAACGTGGACGCCTTCCCGGTGTGCCTCGACCTCAAGGATCCCGACGAGATAGTGGCGGCCGTCAAGGCGATCGCCCCGAGCTTCGGCGGCATAAACCTGGAGGACATCTCGGCGCCGAGGTGCTTCGAGATCGAGGATCGCCTGAAGAGGGAGTTGCCCATCCCCGTATTCCACGACGATCAGCACGGGACTGCAGTGGTGACGTTGGCGGCGCTCATCAACTCGCTCAAGATAGTCGGCAAGAGGATGGAGGATCTCCGGGTAGTGGTAAACGGGATCGGGGCCGCGGGGGTGGCGTGCGCGAAGATCCTGATAAGCGCCGGGGTGCGAAACATCATCGGCTGCGACTCGCGCGGGATCGTGCACCGGGGCCGCGGAGACCTCAACACCTCCAAGCAGTGGTTCGCCGGGCACACCAACCCCGAGAACCGAACCGGCGACCTAGACGACGCCGTGCGGGGGGCTGACCTGTTCCTCGGGCTCTCGGTGCCTGGCGTCCTGACGGTAGATCACCTCAAGACGATGGCCGAGGACCCAATAATCTTCGCGATGGCCAACCCCGACCCCGAGATCATGCCCGAGCAGGCGATGGGGCACGCCCGCATCATCGCCACGGGTCGTAGCGACTACCCGAACCAGATCAACAACGTCCTGTGCTTCCCCGGGATCTTCCGCGGCGCTTTAGACGTCAGGGCGCGCGAGATCACCGAGGAGATGAAGCTCGCCGCCGCCAACGCGATAGCGAATGTCATCCCCGAGGAGAGCCTTTCGGAGGACTACGTGATCCCCTCGGTCTTCGACGAGCGGGTGGCCCCGGCCGTCGCCCGGACGGTGGCCGAGGCGGGTCGCAGCAGCGGGGCGGCCCGGGAGGCCTTGCAGGAAGAAGGGAACGCTATGGAGTTGCCCCTAATGTCTTAGCAGGAGCGGTGGCGCACGGAAAGTTCGTGGGTAGAGGGGGAGGTTTTTCGAGCGGGTGCGCCCCGTGCTGGGCACCGTTGGGCCCACCACAACCCCGTGGCGGTTCCCGGCGTTCCCTGGCGGCTCACGGGGCCTCCCGATCTCCTCTCCCGCGCCTATGCCGCCTTCGCCGTCCTCGTAGCCGGGGGCCCCTTCAATTCTACCAGTACGTTCTCTGCCGCCTCCTTCGTGGTCCAGAGCCTCGGGGCTTCCACGTACTCACGCCCCACCTCGTGAATCCACCCATTGTTTACGTCGCTCCACCACGGGTCGGACACTACGCCCGGCGCATACCCGATAACATCCATCCGTTCGTTACGGGCGAGGGCTTCGCGCCGTATTTTGCGAGCTTCGTCGGGTGTGATTCCAAAAACCTTTTCCGCCCTTACATTTCGTTTGGTCTCTTTGACCTCGCTGACTAACTCGTTGGGCAAGTCCGGAGCTTCGCCTGCAGCTGCTCGTTTAGGAGGCATCCCCCACGACAACCAAAACCCAGTCGCGCTGTCCTTCTGGAACCTCTTCAAACCAGTACCGGTTCTCCTCGCTCAATCCATCCTCCTCATGGTCGTGGGCCGGGGCTCCGCTAAGGATTCCCTGGCCCGCAGTGTTCTGTACGGCGCTTGCTATGACAGAGGCCGCATATGTGGAGGCCAAGAGGAGGAGCGGCCCGTAGCCCGAGAGCACCCCTTCCAGGTACTTAGATTAATGGGCATCCGCCGTGCGCAGCGCTGCTCCACCAGGTGGCATCTGCTACCCCCTAAAGAGAGAACTCCTTCTAACGGTTATTGGCGCCGAATAATCGCCCCCATAAGCTCTGCGAGCCTTTAGAAGCGCCGTGCCTTTCGTTCCACACCCTCTCTAGTTCCTCGGCCAGCTGCCGAATCTCTAGCTGCAGTCGTACAACCTCTCGCTGGTCCTCCGAACGAGCTAGGTGTTCTTTCTGCAGCTCCTCTGCTAGGCGTTGACGCTCGCGATAGTTGTGCTGGCGCCCCTCTTGCTCCAGCTGCAGTTCCTCGGTGACGCGTTGGAGCTCTCGTTCGAGCTCTAGGTGCGGGTGTTCCCTGCTAAGCTGTTCCACCCTGCGTTGTGCTTGCAGCCGTTCTGTACGCTCGTGCTCTAGCTCCTCGGTAAGCGTCTTGCGCTCTTCGCGCATCAGCTCGAGGCGCTCTGCCTGCTCGCGCAGCAACTCGTAACGGCTTTCGCCCACTTCCTCGGCCCTGCGCGCACTGCGTAGCGCACCGAAGGCGACGAGGAGGGTGGCAGCCCCGAGGGTGCCGAGGGCGAGGAAGGGAAGCATCTGCGTTAGTGTGTCCAAGAATATCGTTCCTCCGAGAAGCCAAACTTGCCATGGTGCGCTAGACCGCAAACAAGCCCCGGCGTGTAGCGAAAGTCTGGTCGCAGTTTTAGCCTCGTGGCGCTACCGGGTAGCGGTTTCCGCTTATCGTACCCTTCGAGGTCCGAAGTTCGGAGAGCACCGCTTCTTCCAGGCACTTCGGTGGATAAGGGAGCAGGCAGAATAGGAGTCTCACACTTTAGGACTTCGCTGGGGACGTGGGGCTCCTTGCTCACCATCGGCAGTAGCCAACCCCTCCGGGTGGATGGCTACGACCCCCTCAGCGTGCATCGCGCCAACTGCGAGCAGGTCTCGTTTGGGGGCGTCTACGCCCTCCGGATAAGCCCGTAATGAGTAGCCGCCTCTGCTGTCCACATTAAGCACCAACCTACCCACTCCCGCCACGTCCACGACCGTCTCGATGCGCGCGTGGTCTTTGATTGTCTTCGAGCTCCGGCCCGAAGATGAACGAAGCTGAGCTCTCACCTGATTTTCCATGATTATTCCACCCCAACCCTACGACAGCTCGAGGCGCGAGGCATCGGCTAGGTGGCATATCTTCGGTTCGCGAACGTGCACAAGGGCTGGGTGAGGGAATAGTGGAGGGACCGGCCCGAGAGGACGAGCGATGTGTGCACAGCACCGCTAGGTGGTCGGCCCCCGACAAAGAGGTATTTCACTGTACGATGCTGAGGGTGTAGAGCGCATCAGCCGGACGGCATATCTTCGGTGGAAGCGTCTAGGGTGTTGGACCGGGGCACAGCGAAGGGCGGGGGCTCGATACCCCTCTGAGATCCCCGATTAGTTTCAAGAACAACAGAAATGTCACATGAGAACCCTGCCGTCAGCCTACCAAAAAAGGCGGTAAACGCAGTACCGTGGCTCGATGGAAAGGAACGCTAATGGGTATGGAGGTCTTCTTATTCGCCGGGGGGTTATACGCCCGTTACGACAAGCTCCGAGATCGAGTAGATGACGGCTACCCGCTCCCCATTGGCGGAAACTGGCCCGGGATGGAGGATATCGGCTTCTCCAACGGAGCTTGCTCGCTAATCCGAGGTTTCTCCCGCTTCCCCGGCAAGGAGTGCTGCACACCACCGAAGGGCAATGATAGCCAATACGAAGGCCGGAGCCCCTGCTAGGACCCCGGCCCGCTCTTGGTGAAGTGCTCTGGGTTAGATGAGAACTCCTACCATGCCAAGTAGTTCAGGGACACGTTTGCCGTGTGGATGCCGATGCCAGCCGCGTTGGCCACGTTCACGGCGTTGGCGTCAGCAATCGCGACGGCAGTGGCGTCACCGAACGCACCAGCAGTTGCGTCAGCGCCAGCAAACGCGACCGCCGTAGCGCTCTGGTTGCCGGCGTTGATCTGCTGCACCGCGACGTTGTAGACCTGGGAGGAGATGCTGTCGTCGACGACACCAAACTGGCCAGCTTGTTGGTTCACCAAGCTGACCTGGGCGAACGCGGGGGCGGCGAATGTCAGCATCATGGCGAGCACCGCCACCAGCACCATCACTTTCCTCATTCCTAGCCTCCTCTTCTGTATTCTCTAGCGTGCAGATTCTTAGTTCGTATTCCCTAAGGAGGATTTCGCTATCCTATACGCTGCTCCTTGCCTAGTGCACATTCAATCGACCTCTTGGGGAATGGATAGATGCTCTTCGTGAGGGGAAT
>JALZHG010000091.1 GCA_030914045.1 Chloroflexota bacterium
TCCCAATTCCCACATTACGTCGCTATTCGGCGCACGGTTTCGTGCAATGCCCTCAGGCCGAGGTAGACGTTGGAGAGGGAGATGCGCTCGTCGTGGGCGTGCATGAGAGCGGAAGGGGCGGCACCGGGTTCGTCGCGCATGAGGCCGAAGCCGTAGACGTCGACGCCCAACGGTTCGGCAAATCGGCCGTCGCTGGCCCCGGTAGCCATGAAGGGCACGAGAGTGGCCCCCGTCAGTTCTTTGGTGACGTCCTGCATGATGCGGAATAGCTCCGTGTCGAAGCTGCTGGCCGAGCCGGGCCAGTATTCGTACACCGCTACCTCCACGTCGGGGCCGACTATCTCCGTAATCTGCTGGGCGAACTCGTCCATAGACACGCCTGGCAGCACCCGGCCGTCAACGTCCGCCTCGGCGGTGGATGGGATGACGTTGATACGGCTGCCGGAGGGGTACAGGATGGTGGGCGCGGCGGTGTTGCGCAGTTGCGCGTTCAGGGTGAGGCGGGCGGCGGGCGACAGGGGCGAGTCTTGCAGCGCCACCTCCACGGTGTACTCGTTGAAGAAGTCGCCTATCTTGGTGTCGGCGCGAGGTTCGCCCTCGAAGATAAGCTCCAGCATGCCGCGCACGATGTCGCTTGCCTGTATCGGCATCTGAAACGAGCCGAGCCTACCCAGCGCCACCCCAAGCTTCACAATAGCGTTGTCACTGTGGGGGCGGGAGGCGTGGCCGGGGGAGCCGTGGGCGCGCAGGCGGAAGCGGCAGGCACCCTTCTCGGCCACCCGGCAGGGGAAGAACGAGCGTCCGCGCACCTGCATCTCCCCACCGCCACCCTCGCTCAGGCCGTACTCCCCGTCGAGCCACTCCGGCCTGTGCTCGGCTATCCAGCGCATGCCCTTGTACGAGCCGTCTTCCTCGTCGGCGGTGCACAATAGCACCACGTCGCGCTTGAGGGGCACGCCACGCCGGGCGAGGTCGAGGAAGATCGTCAGGTGCCAGGCGACCCATTGCTTCATATCGACCGCGCCCCGGCCCCACACGTAGCCACTATCTATATCGCCTGAGAAAGGCTCGTGGGACCAGAACTCTGGCTCTACGGGCACCACGTCGGTGTGCGACATGAGCAGCAAGGGCCGCTCCGAACCATCGCCCTTGAGCACGGCCCGCAGGTTGGCCCGTCCAGGCTCCGACTCCACCACCTCTGACTCCAGCCCGGCCTCTGCCAGTTGCTGCCGGATGTACTCCACGGCCATTATTTCGTTGCCGGGCGGGTTGCTGGTGTCGAGGCGGATGAGGGCTTGCAGGTGCCGCACGCACTCGTCCTCCAGTCCGGTCATGGTGTTGTCGTCGGTACGAGTAAGCATATGGGCCTCCCTTTTCAGCCATTATACGTCCATGTAGCAAACAGGAGTCCGGCCCGTGCGGCGCGCTTGACACCATTAACGCGAGTAGCTATAATTTAGTGTCGCGGGCGGTTAGCTCAGTTGGTTAGAGCGCTACGTTGACATCGTAGAGGTCATTGGTTCGAGTCCATTACCGCCCACCCACTATTTACGCGTAGAAACGGGTCTAGCAGCTACTGCTAGACCCTTCGTTTTGGCCGTGTGTAGCCAAATGTGCCGCCAAACCATTTTAGAGACCCATGAAGCTACGACTCAGTGCCGGTATTATCCACTACGGAACGCCCCCTGTTTATTCATACAAGTGTCGAAACCTTGAATTACCTCCTGGCAGGTGCTTGTGTGAGGCAGTTGGGGAAGAACGTATTAGCAACTATCTTGGCACCCTGTCCCCGCGTCACCTCATTCAGAGGCCTAAAGTAAGGCCTGCTCTGTCCGTCGCAGGGTCCGCTCCTCGGGTCTTGTGTGCCGCAGGTGTACCCTTGCATTACCCCTCTGCTCGTCAGCCTCATGATCCAGGTGTAGAACTGCGAACCTGCTCCTGTGGAGAGTACATCGGCGTAATACTGCCCGCTCACGGTATCTGAGTAGCCTGCGGCATTGGACACTATCTTGGCCATCTGCCCCCTCGTGGCGTTCCGCTCAGGCCTGAACACGTTCGGAGTCTCAGGTGTGCAGTCATCTCCACCTGGCCTCTGTGGGCACGGGTACCCGGATACGATACCCCTGTTGGTCAGACGGTTGATGTAGTTATAGAAGGGAGAGCCTGGGGGCACGTCTGAGTAGAGCTGCGAACCCGGATCCTCTGTGAAGCCGGCGGCATTGCTCACCAGCTTGGCTATCTGTCCCCTGGCGATGGGGGCACCTTCCCTGTAGGTGCCGTCAAGGTAGCCGGAGATCACACCCTGGCAGTACAGGCAGTCTACGTACTCGTAGAACGTGTCGCCAGGCTCCACGTCTGTGAACGGCTCGCAAGGTCCCCTCCCCGTGCTTGTGCCGGTAGCAGAGGCACTGGCCGAGGCGGTACGTGTCGGGTTGCTCAGTGCAGTCCCTGATGCGGTAATCGAAGCTGTAGCCGTGTGCGTATATGTGGTCGCGCCAGTCCTTGTCGCAGAAGCGGTAGCAGTGGGTATATGGGTGCTGGTGCGAGTAGGCGTGTTGGTGCTAGCGGCGGTCGCCATCCCAGTATTGGTCGCTGTCTGAATAGCTGTTGCACTTGGGCTGCTAGTAGCGGTCTTGGTTAACGTGTTGGTAGCAGTGTTGGTAGCAGTGTTGGTAGCAGTGTTGGTGGCCGTAGTGGTAGCAGCAATAGTGGCAGTGCTGCTAGCGGTTCCAGTCGATATGCTTATCGCTGTATTACTGTGCGTCGGTGTGTTTGTGGATGTTAGGGTACGCGATGGGGTATTGGTCGCGGTACTCGAAGACGTGGGTGTGCTGGTGGGTGTGTTAGTTGGGGTACTTGTACGCGTGGGCGTGCTGGTGCTGGTAAGTGTAGGAGTATTGGTCGGTGTGTTAGTGGCAGTGTTGGTGGCAGTGTTGGTGGCAGTGTTAGTCCTGGTTGCCGTATTGGTAAAGGTTGCGCTCGGGGTGGTCGTGCGCGACGGGGTACTGGTCGCGGTCTGTGTATGAGTCGGTGTATTGGTAGCCGTGTTGGTGCGGGTGGGGGTGTTACTTGGTGTGTTGGTCCAGGTTGGAGTGTTGGACGGAGTATTGGTGCGGGTGGGAGTATTCGTGAATGTGTTTGTACTTGTAGCCGTGGCGGTACTGGTAGCCGTGGCGGGTAGGTTACACGAGTCAACATAGCGTACGAACAGCGTCTGTGCGCCGCTAGTGCTGTCATTGCTATAGTAGCCGGCCGCCCATACATCATTGGCGCTCACCGCCGCCACCCCGTAGAGTTCGTTGCTGTAGGCTCCCTGGTTGGGGCTGGCAGCGACACTCCAACTGGTGCCATTCCAGTGCTCGACCAGCGTGGTGCCCCCGCTGTCGCTGCCAACGACCCAGGCGTCGTCGGCCGCTACGGCCTCTACCCCCATGAGAATGCCGTTGCCCGGACTAGACATGGTACTCCAACTGGTGCCGTTCCAACGCTCAATCAGGCCACGGGATATACCGTTATTGTCGATGTAGTAGCCCACGGCCCAAACATCGTTGGTGCTCACCGCCGCCACTCCCTGTAGAGTGTTCAGGTTGGTGCTCTGGTTTGGGCTGGGGACGATGCTCCAACTGGTGTCGTCCCAGTGCAGGGTGAGGGTCTGGTAGGCAGAGACACTCTCGTTGAAGTATTGGCCGACGGCCCAGACATCGCTGGCGCTCACCGCCGCCACGTCGAAGAGGAAGTTGTGGCGGGTCCCCTGGTTGGGGCTGGGGACGATGCTCCAACTGGTGCCGTCCCAGTGCATGATCAGCGTCTGGGGGGTGGGACCGTTCTGGTACTGGCCGACCGCCCAGACATCGTCGGCGCTCACCGCTACCACGTCGAAAAGGGCGCCAAAATTCGTGGCAACGACGCTCCAACTGGTGCCATCCCAGTGCAGGATTTTCGAGCCGACGGCCCAGACATCGTTGGCGGCCACGGCGGCTACCCCCCTGAGATAGACGTTGCCTGGGTTAGATACGACGCTCCAACTGCTACCGTCCCAGTGCATGATTTGCGAGCCGACGGCCCAGATATCATTGCTGTTCACCACGGCGAGGTCTTCTATACTTCCGGGACCCGGAGTGGCGACAGTCCAGACTGCGCAAGCGGTGGAGGTTGGCGTGGGCGAGAGGGTGGGGGTGCCGGTGTTGGTGGGCGTTCCCGTATTAGTGGGGGTATGGGTCTTGGTGGGGGTCGGGGTCGGCGTGAAGGTCGCGCAGGCCGTGCATTGGGTCGTCACGCTGAGGCTGTAGCTATCACAGCCGAGCGTGGGCCTATATTCGTCCACTACAACCACGTAATGGGCGTTGGCAGGGACGTTAAAGGAATAGGAGCCGTTGCCGGGGCCGTTGTGGCCGCCGAGGATGTTGGTGCAGAGATTCGCCGGGTCGTAGTTGCCAAGATAGGCATAGCTGGCGACCCCCTCACCACAGTTCGCACCGACATTTACGGTAACCTGGCGTGGTGCCGGGTCCGGGTTGGTGAAAGGATAGAGGTCATAGTGGAAGGGCTGTTGGAACTGATCAACAAACACCTGGCAACTTGGCGGGCCGCCACAGACTCCACTTGCGCTAACGTAGTTGGTGTGGCTCGGATCGCTGTTGGTGATCGACCCATTGTAGTTCTGCGGCACCCCACAGGCTGCGGGCGTGCTGGTCGGGGTGGCCGTCGGCGTGCGCGTGGGGGTCTTGGTCGGCGTGGAGGTCGCGCAGGCCGTGCATTGGGTGGTCACGCTGATGGTGTAGCTCGCACAGCCGGCGTTGTTATTGATTTCCCCAACGTCGATCACGAACGTGCCGTTGGCCGGGACATTGAAGGTGTAAGAGCCGCTGGGGGGGCCGTTGAAGACGGGCTGGATGCTACCGCCGAGGATGTTGGTGCAGAGATTCGCCGGGTCGTAGCTGCCCAGGTAGGCATTGCTACTGATCCTGGCATTTGTACCACAGTTCAGGGTGACATCTACGGTAACCTGGCGGGGCAGCGCGTCCGGGTTGGTGAAAGTATACACGTCATAGCGGGAAAGCAAGGCATTGTGCTGCTCAGAACAATTCACCGGCCCGCCGCACACGTTACTGACCACAACCCAGTCGGTGTGGCCGGGGTCGCTGCTGGTGATCGACCCAGTGACGACCTGTGGCACACCGCAGGCAAGTAGCGGTAGCGCGTCGGGGGCAGAGTCACCCCGGCTCGCCAGGGGAGTGCCCATACTCTTGCCTGTGGCGGTGCTCATGGCGGTGCCCGTACTCGTGACCGTGGCCGTCCCACTCTTCACCTGGGAGGCAAGCACCGCGCTCACGCTGGGCGAGTTGGCCTGCATGAGCAACGCCACGCCCAACAGCACCAATCCTAACAGCGCCAACTGCACAACAATCAGGTTTCCGCGCTTCATGGCGTAAGCTCTCCTCCGGCGGTGATGCAGTTGCCCGCGGCGTACACAAATTTGAGGGTTGCATAACCTCTCCCATCCCTCTCATGTCTGGAGTCAACCAACACCAGGAGATGCTCTGGAAGAGGTTTCCGAGCGTCAGTTCCATAGTACGAAGGAACAAAAAGGAAGGCGAGTGCAGAATCTAACCTGCTCGCCTGCATAAATTGCACTGTTTGTGTGAGAACGGGTCAGTGAGGGGGCTTCTGCTCGGGCACCAGGGGTACGTCTCTTAGATTAGAGGGGTGGCTCGTCCTGATGGCGGCAAAAAGCGTAGCCTCCTCACAATCCTTGGGTAGCCACGCACGTGCACCCGAGCGGCTGGCCCGTTCGAGCGTCTCGTCATCCCAGGCAAAAGCAAGCAGAATAGTGACCAGGTCTGGCTGCGCTGCCAGCAACAGGCGCATGGTCTCTGCCCCATCCAGTTCGGCCAGGTGCATATCCACCAGGGCCACATCGGGGCGCAGTCGCGAGGCCAGCGACACCGCCTCGGCGGCTGTGGTGGCTTCCGCGACCACACTGAAACCGCCGTTTGTCTCGCACAACTGGCGCAGGCTGCGCCGAAAAAGGTCGTGCTTGTCGGCAATTAGAACGGTTATCACAGGCGTGAGAGGCTCCTACTCAGGGAACATTGTGAGGGTAATGGTCCTGAGTATAGCGGCGAAGAGAAGGGGGCAATAGTGCAAAATACCACCGAGCGCTTACAGAAATTGCACTTTGTTGCGAGTCGTACCCGATGAGGGCGTGATGACAGCGTAGGCTTTGGCTACTCGTCGAGCGAGGCCCAGCCGACTCTCAGCGCATACAGTGCGGCCTCAGTGCGATTAGTCACGCCCAGCTTGTCATAGAGGGTGCGCAGGCGGTTTGCGACGGTGCCAGGTGTGATATTGAGACGTTCGGCGATCTGCTTGTTGTCATCGCCATGTGCCACCCTTATGAGGACGGCCATTTCTCCCTCGGTAAGTTCGTCCGGTCCATGAGTAGACTTCAGACGCTCGAGGAGCGGTCCCATCATGGCCGGGTCAACCGGTGCCTCACCGCGCGCGGCGGCACGGATGGCGGCAAAGAGGGTCTCTTCGTCACAGTTCTTGAGCAGGTAGCCCCGCGCGCCCGCCGCCAGCGCGTCAGTCAGGTGGCGGTCCTGGCGGTACATGGTGAGCATGATAATCGCCGTTTGCGGCTGGTCGGCCAGTATCTGTCGGCACGCCTCGACTCCGTCAAGGCCCGGCATGCGAAAGTCCATGAGGATGACATCGGGTTTGTGTTCACTTGCCAGTGCCACCGCTTCGCGCCCACTATCCGCTTCCGCGACTACCGAGAACCCACCGGCCACCTCGCACAACTGGCGCAGCCCTTTGCGAAAGAGGCGATGGTCATCCGCTATCAGCAGTCGAATCATTGTCTTACTGCTCCTGCACGGTTGGTACTGTGACGGTCACGCTGGTACCGCTGCCTGGTTGGCTTACAAGTGAGAAAGTCCCTCCAAGCAGCGTCACTCGCTCGCGCAAATGGCGCAACCCCAGGTGTTCCCCGGTGGCAAAATCGTTCAGCGGGCCAGTGTCAAAGCCCTGTCCGTCATCCCGCACCTCCAACTTGACCTGCTTAGGCTCCCGCTGTAACATCAGCCGAATCTCCCCGGCCTGCGCGTGACGCGCCGCGTTAGAAAGCAACTCGCTTGCAATGTGGAACAGGTTCAACTCCAGACCCGGGTCCATTGCCTTACCTATGGGGGCGAGATCGGTATGAACAGGCACCTGGTACTGCCGCGAGATTGTTTTAGCTGCTTCCTCCAGCGCGGGTACCAGGCCCATTTCCTCCAGACCAGCCGGCCGTAGAGCGAAGATAGAGCGGCGCACGTCTTGAATGCTTTCGTCGAGAATGGTCCCCAGTTCGTCCAGTTCCTCCTCTAGCTGTGCAGGCTGCTGCGCCAGCAGTGTTTTCCAGACGCGTGCCCGGAAGCGCAAACCGGCCAGCGTCTGGGCCAGACCATCGTGTAGCTCGCGGGCAATGCGCTCCCGTTCTGCCTCTTTCATGCCGTCTATAAGCTCCAACCGCTCGCGCAGACGCCGCTCATGAGCCAGAGCACGCCTGTGAACACGAGTGCGGAGCTCGACCAACCCGGCTACCAGCAACAGCGACATGACGCCATAGCCGAGGTAGGCCCACCAGCTCTGCCACCACGGCGCAGCAATTACCAGTTGAACAGACGTGCCTTGCCGGTTCCAGATGCCATCATTGTTGCTGGCGATCACCTGGAACGTGTACGTGCCGGGATTGAGATTGGTGAATGTGGCAAGACGCCGCTCGCCGGCATCAACCCACTCATCGCCAAAGCCTTGCAGCCGGTAGGCATACTGGTTCTGGCTCGGATTGAGGTAGTTAAGGGCGGCATACTCAAAAGATATGGAGTTCTGTTCGTGCTCCAGGTGGATTGTGTCGCTCTGCTCGATTGACTCTTGCAGCGGACCTGCGCTGCCTGGGCCGACGGGCTGGTTGAAGAGGTAAAATCCGGTCAATGCAACGGGAGGCACGTACTCGTTGAGCAGTATCTGCAGGGGCTGGAAATGGACAATCCCCTGCGTGTTGCCAAACCACAGCGACCCATCCGGCCGCTGCAGCACGGCTGCCTGCGCAAAGTCGTTGTGGGGCAACCCGTCGGCGGTGGTAAAGGTCTCGAACTGCTCCTGCGCCGGGTCAAAACGGCTCAACCCGCGCGGCGTGCTCAGCCACAAACTGCCCGATTTGTCCTCAGCAAGGGCCAGCACCACGTTATCCACCAGGCCATCGCTTCGCTGGTAGCAGCGCGACTTGTCGCTGTTCGGATCGAAGTGGATCAAGCCGCCGCCCCAGGAGGCCAGCCACAGGGTGCCATTCAGGCCGGGGTGAACGGCGGTGAGGAAGTTGTGGCAGAGGCTGCTGTTACTCGTGTCATATATCCGGGCGTCGCCGCTCCGAGGGTCGAGGCTCGCCAGCCCGTCTGCGCCGGCAGCCCACATGCGTCCCTGCTCATCCTGAGACAGAGCGAACACCGACTGGAACGACGACGGTGCGACATCTCCACCGATGGGGAAACGCTCGAAGCGCTTACTTACCGCGTCAAAACGGTTCAGCCCCGCCAGGGTTCCTACCCACATCGCCCCCTGCTGGTCGCGAAAGAGCACCCTAACCTGGTCGTAGTTGAGGGTCGTACTGTCAGCAGGATCGTGACGAAAGTGGACGAATTGATCCCCGCCCGGAGGTAGATAGTCAAGGCCACTGAGGGTTCCCACCCACAGCCCTCCGTCGGCCTCGGAGAGAAGGGCAAAAATAACGTCGCTGCTCAGGCTTTGTGGGTTGGCCGGGTCGTGCTGATAGGTATCCAGCACCTCACCTGCAGAGCTAACTCGTAACAGGCCATCGTCAAAGGTGCCGACCCAGGTCGAGTCCCCCGGTGCCGGAGCAAAGGACAAGGGCACGCTCAGCGGCAGGTGTCGCGGGAACTTCCGCGGCACCAACATGCTAATACCCTCGGTCCAGGTGCCGGCCCACAAAATACCCCCTCTGCTTTGATAGAGACTGAGGACGTAATCACTCGAAATCGTCTGCTCATCGTCCTGGTCGTGACTGTAGTGCTGGATGACTGCGCCATCCGGGTCGAGCAGGTAGAGGCCGGAACTGCGAGTACCAGCCCAGACCTGACCCGCACCACCGTCCAGGAGTGGTTCGACGGTGGTGCCGGGTGGCAGGCCGGCAACGCGTGTCCAGTTTTCCTCCAGCACCCACAGGCCGGCGTCGGTGCCGACCCACAGCCGCTCGGACTGGTCGTAAAGCAATCCAAATACGTTGCGAGCCTCTTCAGGAAGGGCGTAGGTGCCGAGCTTTCCGTTGTCAAGCGTGTACGTCGTTACCCGCGCTCTTTCGCCAACCCAGACCCGCCCACCGCCAAACGCGAGGACGCTGGCTCCATCGGTGGAGAGCTTGCGAAAGTGGTTCGTCGTTGGATCGAAGTGTACGAGGCCACCGGCGGTAGCGAGCCATAGACCGCCGAGGTCATCCCAGGCGAGTGCGGAGATGGAGTCATAGTCCGATTGAAGCGGATCACCGGAGCTTGGGCGATAATGAGAGAGCGCACCCGTAGCAGCGTCCAGCCGGTTCAATCCTCCGCTGGCGGTTCCTATCCAAATGGTGCCGGCGCTGTCCTGCAGGAGAGCCCGGATGTTGGCATCGCTCAGTCCGCCTGGTTCGATGCCGATATCATAATTCTTGAAGTTGTACCCGTCATAACGGTTCAGCCCTTGCTGCGTCCCAAACCACATGAAACCATGCCGGTCTTCGAGAATCGCCTCGACAGCACCCCCGACAAGGCCGTCCTCGGTCGACAGGTGGTCAAACGAGCGGAAGGGGACGTCCGCCGGCGCGCTCTGTGCGGACGCAGGTTGAAATAACATGAGACACAGCACGAAGAGCAAACAGTATTTCATAATACAAAGACGCGGCGGCATATTACCAAAAACCCGCGCATAACAATGTAAGCCCGCGATTTAGTGTGCAAGCTTGAACCCATTATACCTGCGCTGTCAACGCTTGGCGCTCGTACTGCTAACTCGGTCAATAGATGGGATAAAAAGGAGAACCCCTAATTGGATCCTCCTTTTATGAGAGTGCTGATACTTTCGGTGTTGACATTCCCAATCCTACAGAGCATCGCCACTGGAGCACCTATGTCCGCTTCGGCACCTATACGGCCTGGTCTATCAGTGCGCCCTCACAACAATCCTGTCGTATTGGTGGCTCTCCTGACAGTTTGTGTAGGTCAGAATTAGCAGCACAACTCGGTGCAGCATCGAGAAGAAGCAAAGCGGTGGATAAGGCCCACTGAGGAGATGCATGGCTGCTACATATGCTACCTCTGGCATCCGAAGCTTTCACAACCCGTCGGAGCGTTACCCACGACTCCAGGATAGCTGAAGGTGTATAAGGAGTATAATATGACCGATCTCATAGGCTGTAGCGGAGCCGTAGAGGAGCGGCAGCTTTGGCTCCTGTCGCCCGGTCCGAGTAGGTCGGCTGACACGCCTGCTCACAAGGCGGCTGCAACGAGTGCAGAGAATGTGCAAGGGGACAGCAAAAGCATGCAGTTACCACCTGACATGGTAAGACTCCTGGAAAGACGTCCGCCTGTCGAGCTTACTCCTGAAGACGTGGCCGCCTTCGAGCGCCTCTACACCGAGGCGGTAGAGCACGGCACGGGCGTAGAGATTGCCTACGACCTCTCCGCTCCAAAGTGGCAGTTCCTATGTTATCTCACCGACAACAAGGGCGTGCTCGTACACGGCTCGACTAAACAGGACATAGAAGAGTTCGAGCCGCGCCAGGCTGATGATGTTGGGGAGTTCGGCAACCGCAAAGCGGTATATGCTGCCTCCGATGCATTGTGGGCTATGTATTTCGCTGTGACCGACAGAAGCCGGGGCGTGAACTCACTGCACAACGCCTCCTTCAGGGTGGTGCAGGAGGACGGCAGCAAGAGCGAGCCTTACTACTTCTTCTCCATCAATAGCGATGCGCTCCCCCACCAACCGTGGTGCAACGGCACTATCTATATCCTGCCCCGCGAAGGCTTCGAGCCCCAACCACCTGGGACATTGCGGGGCATGACAGGCGAAATCCCGCAGTGGGCATCCCCCAAGCCCATCAGGCCCCTTGCCAGGCTGAATATCACCCCTGCCGACTTCCCGTTCCTGGCTAAGGTGCGAGGGCACAACCACGCCGTCCTTCGGGAGCGCATTAGGCACGACCCGGAGGGCTTTCCATGGGTGGACAAGTAGCGGGTAATTAGAAAGCCGTTTACCTTTGTTCGCTCGTGCGGCATTACAACATAGCTGGCATCGTAGAGGTCATTGGTTCGCGTCCATTACCGCCCACCCATAACGTAAGCATGAAACAGGGTCTAGCAATAGCTGCTAGACCCTTCTTTTTGCTGCCCGTGTGTAGCCGCGCCGTGAGCCCAAGAAGATTGCCGCTATGTTTGTCCGCTCTAGTAGCCGGTAGCTGTTTGCGTAGCTCCTGAGCTTAAAGCGTTGGACGGCAAGTAACGATCCTGGTTGTACTAAGGCAAGCTCAGCGCGTTTGCTCGGCACGACGCAGGTAGACACCCAACAATACCATGCCGGGCACAAGAGCCAGGAGAGGCAGGAGAGGCCACGCCATACCCGGCTGGCCCGTTATGGGCATGCCAGGCGTGGGCGGGATCTCGGGCGGGTCTGCGAGATCGCTGCCGTCCGAGGCGCCAAAGACAAGCGAGCCTGCGGGAGCGTTGATGGTCAATCTATCTCCGCTACGCGTCACAGTCGTAGTGCCGTCCATGACCCGTAGGAAGAGCTGTTCCTGCGCCACAAACTCGGGGTTCGTGCAGGCGCGCCGAGTGGTGATTAAGGGGCCGAAGGTCACCTGGTCTCCCGATTCGCTGTAGGGGCCGCTGTAGCTGTTGCAGACGGTGTAGCCCCTCACCATGCCGTTGTCACCGAACATGAGGGTGGGAGGTGGCTCACCCAATGCGGTGACAGCAGCAGAGCCCTGCGCGGTATATTCCGCCAGTACCCAGTTGGTGTTCGCCAGACTCTGGGCGGCAGCGGCCGCGACGGTGGTTAGCGACATTCCCGCCACGAGCATGATGAGGGTGGCGGCCAACGCTATTCGTTTGATCACGTGTTCGCTCCTTTGCTGTGTAGTTCCAGCAGAGACACTTTGTTGCACAATAAGCTCCCAGCGCACGCTTGCCCGCATAACCGGTTTCGTAGCATGGCCCCAGAATACCTTCGGCTGTTGCTTTCGTTGCTCTTTTCCCGAGCCGTTCGCGGGGGCATGTGGCGACATCTGATGGCAATGGTCGCTCGCCCGGCTGGTAACCGGAAGCCCTGGCAACAAAAGAGCGTGCCGCATAGAGGAGATAGCGGAGCAGTAGATATGCAAATACGCCCTAGCTAAAGGGCGGGTTCTCAGTTGGCCCCATGGTAGCACACTATAGTAGCAGAGTCAATGGGATTGTAGCAGCAGAAGTAGAAGCAGACTTGAGGCGGGAAGAGCATGTGATTGCAGGCCAGGAGACTTTAGAATGGCCCAAAATGCAAGAGCATCGCTGTTATAGGCAGCGATGCTCCTCTTGAATCGGTTCCTTACCGGCTTTATGCAACTAGCGTGTGCCTGTCGTGCCCGTGGTCCGGTCTACTCGATGCACCTCGTTGCGCTGCGGCCGCAGTCCGGCGAGGCCCGCGGAACCTAGCAAGCCCAACAGGCCTCAGGGGAAGCCGTCATCGTCATTGTTGTTTTGCTGAGCACCTGCGGTTGTGCCGCCCGTGCCGGGAGTTGCCTCCTGGGCAAATATGGCCTGATAACCACCCACCAGTAAGGCAAAGGCCAGCATGATACCGGCAGCCCGATGCCACCCAAAGGTCGCTACGTTTGCACAATATGGCATATAACTTGCCTCCTAATATGCTCACTCGACAAAGTGTAAGGGCGCACAGGTCGATAGTTCGACCAAAGTTCAGCGCCTCAACTGAGGCGGAAGGATAGCCTGATTATGGATAACAGTACAACTGACTCGGGTAACTCGGGAGCAACAAGCCAGGGCAGCACATCCGGCAACTCAGGGGCCTCAGCGCGTTACGGGTGGCTGGATGATTACCAGTCCGGCAACTACGACAACTTGCCGCACGAGGAAATCTATAGCGGTTACCGCGACTGGAGCCGCAGCGCCAACCCCGACGAACTGTACGAGGGAACCTATCACGGTTACCAGGGCCTGCAAGAGGACCAGTTGCGAGGCGTGGCGGCAGACCTGTACAGCTACACGCAGGAGCAGGGCCTGGACCTGAGCGATCTTGAGCTTACTAATACCGACTACCAGCAGTGGAGCGCCCAGGACCTTGCGCGTGTAACCGGGCGGGCCTACGGCTATTCCGGCACCCAGGAGCAAGATCAGCCCGAGAAGAAGGAAGAAGACAAGGAGTCAGGCGGCATACCTAAGCCCCTCATAGGGCTGGCGTTGGCCGGTGCGCTGGCGTTTGCGGCTTCCCGTGTCGTAGGCGGCAAAAGCGATAAAGAAGACAACGAGGACAAGGAAGACAGGGAGTCCACCAGCTACCAGGCGAGCGCTCAAAGCGCGGTGACTATCACGGACTACAGCGTGGACACGGCGCAGGACCATATCGGTAGTGCTTCCATAAGGACGGCGTCCGAGTACGGCACCAGCACCGCATCCGACTTCGGTGCCGACATTACCTTCGATGAGACTACGGGCGTGGTGACCGACCAATCGACGGGCCTCACGTCTGACTACTCCGATAGGTAAGACTGCCCGTTTGGACCTAGGTTTGGTGTTGATAAGATGTAACACTACACGTAAGTAGTCACCTTAGAATAAGAGCCTCCCGAACTCGGGAGGCTCTTATTTTAGTCGAACGCAAGTTTCGGCGGCCGTAGCAAGTTGGTGTGCATGCAGCAAAGTGACGTTGCGGCGCTTATGTTTCAGCGTGAGGGCCTGATTCGACCAGGTGCGCCATCTCACAGCGAACCCTGTGCCACGATAAGGCATACTCCAGGTCGGTTACTGAATTGTAGCCCACGGTCTCAATCTTGCTTGCCCCACATGGCATTCAGACCTGTTGACGCGTACAAGGGAGCAGGATATGAAGTCTTTCTCGTTCCCCGGCGGGCGACCGTCCCTCGCCGCATTCTTCCTGGCGGCACTATCCCTCGCGGCGGTCAGTTGCGCCGGACCCGCCCAGGGGCCGGACCCCACCCCGACCAGCCAGGCACCCACCTCCACCGCCACTCCCCTTCCGCAGCCCACCGTTGTACCCGGCCCCCGCACCGTCTTCGTCCACCTGTTCGAGTGGAAGTGGACCGACGTGGCGCAGGAGTGCGAGAGGTTCCTGGGGCCTAAGGGTTACGCCGCCGTGCAGATTTCGCCGCCCCAGGAGCACATTGTCGCCCCGAATCACCCCTGGTGGCAGCGCTACCAGCCGGTCAGCTACAAGCTCGAAAGTCGCAGCGGCACCCGCGCCGAGTTCGCGGATATGGTCAGTCGCTGCAAGGCGGCGGGCGTAGATATTTATGCCGACGCCGTGATAAACCACATGTCCGGCATGGACGGTGGTACGGGCATAGCGGGCACCACCTTTACCCACTACAGCTATCCCGGCCTCTACGAGTTCGAGGACTTCCACCACTGTGGCTTAAGCGGCAAGAGCGACGACATATTCAGCTACCGCAACCGCGAAGAGGTGCAGACCTGCGAGTTGGTCAACCTGGCCGACCTCGATACGTCTTCCCCTAAGGTGCAGGACCGCATAGCCGCGTACCTTAACGACATGATAGGCCTGGGCGTTGCGGGCTTCCGCATCGACGCCAGCAAGCATATAGATACCAACGAGCTGAAAGCGATCCTGGACAAGCTCAACGACACCACCGACGGCAAGCGGCCCTACGTATACCAGGAGGTGATCGAGGGGGCGGGCGAGCCGATCACCGCGAAGGAGTATTTGCAGAACGGCGACGTCAGCGAGTTCAAGTACAGCTCGCGAATCGGCCCCAACTTCCGCAACCGGCAGCTAGCCGGCATGAAGGAGTTCGGGCTGACACAGGCCTTTATACCCAGCGACTCGGCCATTATATTCACCGACAATCACGACAACCAGCGCGGTCACGGCTCTGGCGGCAACGTGGTCACCTTCAAGGAAGGCAGGCTTTACGCTCTAACGAACGTCTACATGCTCGGCTGGCCCTACGGATACCCGCAGGTTATGTCTAGCTACCAGTTCGACAACCCAGACCAGGGGCCGCCATCCAACCCTGACGGGAGCACGCTGCCTGTGTATGCTGACGGCGCGCCCGACTGCGGCAAGGGCCGGTGGGTGTGCGAGCATCGCTGGCCGGAGATCGCGGGCATGGTGGGCTTCCGCAACTACACAGCGCCCCGCTTCGAGGTGACCGACTGGTGGACCAACGGCGCAAAGGCGCTGGCGTTCGGGCGCGGCGACCAGGGGTTTGTGGTCATCAACCTGGAAGAGGCCGAGCTAAACAACACGTTCCAGACAAGTATGCCCGCAGGGACTTACTGCGACGTGACGAAGGGTGAACTGGCGGCGGACGGACGTAGCTGCACAGGTCCGACTGTGACGGTGAACGAAACGGGCCAGGTTACGGCTGTAGTGCCAAAGATGAGCGCTGTGGCGATTCATGGAGGGGCGAAGGTCGCAGGGCCATGACAAGCTAACTCACCACCATATTCATTGCTTCAAAGGTGCTGGAAAATCATGCCAGCACCTTTGTTTTCTACCCAACGATTTATAGCAACAGCCGGGTTGGAACCGGGTGCAAAATATGAGTGCGGAACCAGGCCTAGAATGAGCGAACATTTGAGCGGTCTGCACAGTAGGTATATAGGAGCGGACACTGTGCTTGCCTTCAACCAGTCGTACCGCGTTGGCAACCTCCAGCGAGGCAGGCACAGTGTCCTACCTGCACAACCAGTAGCTGATTAGTACGTTAACCTGCATGTACCAGGAGGGCGTGCGTCGGCTACCCTGCTCGTCACAACAGACTGGCGTGGCCGGCGGTGTCAGTGGTTGTCTATACACTAAATATTGACACCTGCTGTGGCCGGGCTTATCTTAGACATGGCAGCACCAGGCCGCACCCGCCCCTCCGACCGTATTGCTGCCGGCGTTTTGTAGCTCGCGCAGCGCGTTGTTTCGAGGAGTGAGGTAAGGAGCAAGAACCTATGAAAGCTTTCGTCTCCAGTCTAATTGTAGTCATCCTCGCGGGTGTTGCCGCGCTTTTCCTCTTCGCGCCGACGCATGCCACGTCTGTCGGGGCAACGGGGAGCGCATCACCGGTGCACCAAAGCAGCGGAAAGGGCGGTACCCCGCAGGGAGCGGCCACCGCCGAGCCTACGTGTGCACCTTCCTGGGTGATAGTTCCCAGCCCCAATGTCGACAGTACCGGGCCGCAGTACGGTTACGCGATTGACCAGCTAATGGGCGTGAGTGTTGTGTCGGAGGACGACGTTTGGGCGGTCGGCTACTACAACGATCCCAACACTTCCAAGCCTGATTCTCCCTCGAAGCACGTAGCCAAGCGTTCGCCTCACGACACGATCCAACCGCCGGAAGGCTACCAGGGTACGCTGCGCACGCTGATAGAGCATTACGATGGCACCGCCTGGACGATAGTGCCCAGCCCGAATAATGGCTCGGACGATAATTCGTTGGCCTCGGTGGTCGCCCTCGCCCCCGATGATGTGTGGGCCGCTGGGTCCTACATCAACGAATTCGGTATCGCGCAGACGCTGGTGCAACACTGGGACGGCGAGATGTGGAGCCTGGTTGACAGCCCCAACGTCGGGCCGTTGCTGGACAACCGGCTGACCTATATAGACGCGTCCGCCCCCGACGATGTGTGGGCCGTTGGGTACTACTATAATGACAAGGCGGTAGCCCAAACGCTGACTATGCACTGGGACGGCACGGAATGGAGCATAGTAGCCAGCCCCAACGTGGTAGAGCGCGACAACTTCCTCTACTCGCTCACGGTGATCGCCCCGAACGATGCCTGGGCGGTGGGTGCCTACGGTACCATGAGCGACTACCAGTACCTGTTCAAGTCGCTCGCGTTGCACTGGAACGGTGTGGCCTGGACGGTGGTGGACACCCCCAGCGTCGGCTCGTTCACCAACATCCTTTATGGTGTGGACGCGGCCTCGTCGGACGACGTATGGGCTGTGGGCCTGTACTCTAGCAGTACCAGGACGCGCGCGCTGACTATGCACTGGGACGGCACCGAGTGGACCGCGATGCCAGGTCCTAGCGAAAGCCCATCGAACGACACACTCTACGGAGTGAAGACAATTGGCCCGAACGACGCGTGGGCAGTGGGGCATTCCGGGGGCAGCAACGCCCCGCCACAGTCGCTTACCATGCACTGGGACGGTACCGAATGGAGTAAGGTGCGTGGCCCCAGCCTGGGCCAGGACGAGTCGGGGTATGTAGGCTATACGGTGTTGCACTCCGTTGACGCGAGTGGGAGCGAAGATGTCTGGGCCGTGGGCCACTCTGAAAGGGGCAGCTACTATGACAGGCGCACTCTCACGGAGCACTATTCCGACGACTGCGTGAGCTGCCCCACAAGCTTCATCGACGTGCAGCCCGGCAGCCCCTTCTACCCTTACGTGCAGTGCCTCTCATGCCAGCGCATCGTCTCCGGCTACGCCTGCGAGGACCCGGCAAACCCTTGCTACCCTACACCGGGGCCTAGCGGCACGCCCTCCCCGTCGGGTACGCCCGGCACCAGCGGGTATTACCGCCCAGCCAGCCCCGTAACGAGAGGGCAGCTTGCGAAGATCATCTCCAACGCCGCTTTCTTCGATGATGCTCCCGGCACCCAGATGTTCGAGGACGTGTACCCCGGAAGTCCCTTCTACTACTGGATAAACCAGCTTGCGCGCAGAGGTATCATAGCCGGCTATCCCTGCGGCACCGTGCCCTCCGAACCGTGCCGTTACAACAACTTCCCGTACTTCCGGCCCAACGCCAATGCCACCCGCGGCCAGATAGCCAAGATCGTGTCGGAAGCCCGGGAGTATAGCGACGAAGTGCCAGCGAACCAGCAGTCCTTCGTGGACGTGCCGCCTGGCAGCCCCTTCTGGCTCTACGTGGAGCGGCTGCGGCTGAACGGCTCGGTCATCAGCGGCTACGCGTGCGGCGGCCCCGGCGAGCCATGTCCGGGGGCATACTTCCGCCCTCAGGCCAACGCCAGCCGAGGGCAGGTAGCCAAGATAGTCTCAAAAGCCTTCTTATCCAACTGCTACCTGCCTTAACCCAACTCACGAACAGTACAGCCCGCCAGAAACGCGGCTGAAATAAAAAGGACCAGGGTACAACATGTGTACTCTGGTCCTTTTTGTTACTCTCTAAACCCTAATCTACTTGGCGCGTCCTCTGCGTCTTGGCGTCTTGGCGTTTAGATACCCCTCTGCTATCTGGCACATACTTTGCACTTCAACATACACACAAGGAAACGCAACGACGGTAAGGACTCAAACAGAAGGAGAACGAGATGTTAAGTTTTGGGTTACTGGTGCTGCGCGTGATATTCGGCGCGTTGATGGCCGGCCATGGGGCGCAGAAGCTGTTCGGGTGGTTCGGCGGGCATGGTGTGAAGGGCACCGCAGGCTGGCTCGAGTCGATGGGTATGAAGCCGGGCAAGCCGTGGGCGATAATGGCGGGCGCGTCGGAGTTCGGGGGCGGCGTGCTGACCGCGCTGGGATTCCTCAACCCGCTGGGGCCGCTGGCGGCTACCGGCGCGATGGGTATGGCGGCGGCCAAGGTGCACGGGGGTAAGCCCATTTGGGTAACCAGCGGCGGCGCGGAGCTACCCGTGACCAACATCGCCATCGCGCTTGCCCTGGGAATCGCCGGGCCCGGCAAGTTCTCGGCCGACTGCGCCCTCGGCATAAAGTTGCCCCGCAGGCTCGTGCTTATACCAGGCTTAGCACTCGCCGCCGGTAGCATCGCCTATGGGGTCATATCGAGCAACCGGGCCATGCAACAGGCACAGGAGGCAGAGCAGGCCCAGTCGCAGACAGAGGAAGAGCGACCGCAAGCCGTGCCTGTGCCCGAAAGCCCCAGCATGAGCGACCTGGAGCAGCGCAATGAGCTGGCGGCGCAGGAGCCTGAGCGAACATCGGGGGCCATGTTGCAGGCTGGTGAGGACGCCGCGCACGCCATCTAGGGGAGATAGCCGACCTTACTTCACACCGGCACAGGCCAGGAAGATTATTTCCCGGCCTGTGCTGGATTGCTGAAGAGTTTTGGTGGGCCAACGGTTTCCACGCAGCGCCCATATGGGCGAATTGTCCCGCAGTGTGCTCCCAAGAGGCGGCTAATGCAGTAGCCTTTGCATGTGTTCCAGCAGTTTGTACGAGTATTTGGTTATAATATGTTCGGGCGTATTGCATTTCAACTTTGCACAGTGAAGGAGGCAGGTACATGTCCAACAATATGAGATCCGGCACAACCAAAGTTGCGGCCATAACAGGGCTGCTGATGATGGCTGCTCTGGTCGCCGGGCTATTTGCTCCGCGTTCCCTCGGAGCGCCCCACGCCACGCCTACCATCGACGGCACGATCACCGCAGGCGAATATGGCAACCATACCGACGGGCAGAACGCCAAGACGAGCGGCACCCAGATATGGTATATGACCTGGGACGAGACCAACCTCTACGTCGCGATTGATAACGCTAATGTCGGCGAGGGCGCGGTACTCTACATAGACGCGGACCCGCTTATCCCGCCGCGGGGCGGCACGAACGCGAACGGCAGCCTTGCGGGCAAGGAATACGATAACACCAACTTCGCCCAATTGCCGTTCAGGGCCGACTTCGTCACCTACTTCAAGAATGGGTACCGGGAGTACCGTACTGACGACGGTGCAAATGGCTGGTCCGCCCAGGTCGCAGGCTTTGGTGCCTATGCCGACGATACGGTTGACACCCGAGAGTTGGCTATACCCTGGTCCGCCATCACCGGCGCGGGTAGGCCCGCCTCATTCAACTTCTTCGGCTATGTGACTTCAGGCAGTGGCTTCGTCTTCGCGCAAGTGCCTCCCAGCAACCCCGGCGGAACTATCGGTACCGCGGCTGTCTACGACAACTATTACGAGGTAACCAGCACCGACTCGCAGACAGGCACGCCCCCGTTCTCGCAGGAGCGCAATGCAACGGTAGCCGCGACTGAAACTGCAACACTGACCGCTACAGTAGCCATCACCGCCACCGGAACCGCTACTGAGGTGCTGTCGGCGACCACCACAGCGACCGAAGAAGCTGCTACAGCAACCAGTACGGCCACAAGTACAGCAACGGTTATTGAGGAAGAAACGAAAGAACCGACAAGCACAGCTACCTCAACTTCTCCCGTGCTCCCCAGCAGCACGGCCAGTGCCACTCCAGCCGAAACCAACACCAGCACAGCTACGACTATTCCGAGCAGCACCGGCACTTCCACAACTGTAGCGAGCGCCACCTCCACACAGACGAGCGCGCCCAGCAACACAGCTACGACCGTGCCTTCCGGCACAAGCACAGCCACGGCTATGGCATCGAGCACAGGCACCTCTACAGCAACCCGCACGAGCACGAGCGTTGCAAGCACCACCGCCACCAGGACCGTAACAGGTACTGGTACCGCTATGGCAACGGCTTCGCGCACCCCTGGCAATGGTAGAGTGGCTATCTGCCACCGCACAGGCTCTGAGCGCAACCCCTGGGTGCAGATAGAGGTGAGTGAGAACGCCCTCCCCGCGCACCAGGCACACGGCGACATCTACCCCGTCCCGCCTAATGGCTGCCCAGGTCCAGGCACTCCTGCTC
>JALZHG010000277.1 GCA_030914045.1 Chloroflexota bacterium
GGAGGGTGCCGCTGCGGGCTCTCCTCCTGGAGAGTTTCCTCGAGGGTGTGCTTGAGGGTTCGCTGGAGAGTATCCGAGGCTACGCCCCTGGCGCTGAAGGCGCCGACCATCGCGCCGTCGAGTCGGCGCAAGATCAGTAAATCCGGATCCCTTTCGAGGTAGTATCCGGTCGGCAATTCCGATGACGATCCTTGCAACTCCGTCCCCATGATTAGTCTCCTCTTCATCTCTACTGCCATCGACCAGTTGGCATCTCACGGGCGGCGATGCCCCAGCACCGTCATGGGGGTGGCGTCGTAATCCGGCCAACACATCGCTGAATCGACAGTTCTCGACTGTAGAACGAGTGGTGGCAACAGCCGAGGACCTTTCGGTGATCAAGCGTCGCCTAGACGGCGCCCCGCACCAGGCGATCGAGGTCGCCAGCACGGTCGAGGCCCTTATGACTTCGAAGCCGCCCACCAAGCGCCCGTCGATGAAGACCTGTGGCACCGCTCTACGTCCGGTCGTCCGGGCGGGCGGCACAGGAAGCTCGTTCTCGCTCGAGACTTCGACCACATCGAAGGCATAGCCCTTGCGCCTCAACAAGCGCTTGGCCCGCCAGCAGTGCGGGCTGGCGTGCCCGACGTAGATCACTACCCGCTTCTGATCCATCTGTAGTTTCCCCTTTGTGTGGCGGGTTGTTGGTCCTTGCTCGCTCGACGAGGTCCCGTTCCCTTGCCTCCCGCAGTGCCTCCTAGCGGTATTGCTCGCTCCAGGATTGGAGGTCGTACTAAGGGTCCATACCTTCTCTCTCTCCTTCTTCCGCCGGTAATTGGTGCCCGCAGCGTAGCGAGCAGCCGGGGTGAGGCACATCACCCGAAAGGGTGATCTGGAGGGTGATTGCGCGGCAAGAACCTTTCCCTCACGAAGAGCGATAGGGTGCCCACACTATGCGACCTCGACCCCCACATCGGGTGTTTGGACGCCGTCTCGCGAAAGGTGCTCGATCCTACAGGTGCGACGGGAGGCGTTATAAGCCAAGGGTGAGTGGCGCTCATCGCTCCCAACTTGATTCATCGGCTTTTCATCGTGGATTCATCGATGATTCATTGCTGCGTGCTCTAGTTATCTCAGGATGGGTTTTCGCTTCGGCCCGGAGCCGAGGAGTAGACCTCCAGAAGGCAAAGACGGATGAACGAGGGGCAAATACAGGCGTACACCAACCTCCCGCCACTCGCGCAAGCAGGTGCCTCGCACGTCGGCTACGGGTGGACGCGTCGACAAAGTATTGGGGTAGCTACCTCCTTGCAGGAGCTGTTCAGCTCTTGCGCAACCACAAGGGTGTGGCAAAACTCACTCAAAGAAAGGAGAGCGCGCCATGAGCAAGGCTGGTGAGACTAGGGGCACCGCGGTCATGGTCGCTACCGGCACGATTTCGGGAGGATTTCTAGGTTTGAACAGTACCCTAACCGTGCACGGCGACGGCACCCTGCGCCTCTCGGATCGCAGGTTCAACAAGAATGAGACGAGAAAAGTGTCGCGGTCGCGGGTGCGATCACTGCAAGCAGCGCTCTCGAAGCCGGAGTGGCAAGAGGTCGAGCCGTTCTACGGCCAGCCGATCTTCGAAGGCTTCACCGAGACTATCGAAGGCGGGGGGAAGCGCACGGGGATAGCCTCTCCCTCGGTCGAACCAGTGACGATACCGCCGATCCTCGACGAAGTTTTGGGGCGTCTGCACAACCTGTGGCCGGCTGCCGATCCTTTAACGACGGATGAGGTAGTAACGGAGCCGCCGGAATCCTCCGAGGCTAACCTTTTCGAGCTCGAAGGTGAAGGTGTCAGATCATCTACGGGATACTCCGGCGCAGGCGTGAGTTCCTCGACTACCGGGACGAGCAGCGCGACCTAGCCTTCAGTGGCGAGAAGGGTGAGATCGTCTCGCTCGAGAGTGGGATCGGCAGGATGGTGACCGTGACCTTGGAGATAATCCCCGACGACCACGAGCTCACGCTGACGTTACTGTTGCCGCAGATCAACCTGAAGGGGAGAGGTGGCTCTTTCGAGAGCTTGGCGATACGGACGAGACACCTCAGCCGCATCGGTGGTCTGACCTTGGTCAAGGGGTCGCTCCAGACCTATGACGTGCTACCGCTTCACGGAACGCGAGCCAGGCTGATTGATCCGCCTGGCCCACCGCGACAGGTGGCCATCTACGTCGACGGCGAGAACCGAACGTACCCGGCAATTTTTGGGGAGACTCGGCATAGATTGGATCCAGGTTATCCAGAATTCATTCCGAATTCATCGCCATCTGCTCAACTAGCGAGTAGGCGCAACCAGATCGCGGAGAGCAAAGAAGGGAGGGCCATCCTTGAGCACGAGACGAGAAACGAGGTCACGGACGGGCTGTAAGGCTGCTGGTGGAAGGACAGGTGGTCTACGAGAGATGAGCGGATGACATGAACAGCGGCACTAGCGATTCGCACTTCGACGCGATCGTCGTCGGCTCCGGCTTTGGCGGCTCGGTGACGGCGTATCGCCTCGCCGAGGCGGGACTCCGCGTCTGCGTCCTGGAGCGGGGAAAGGCGTACCCGCCCGGTGAGTTTCCCCGCGCCCCCCACCGGATGAAGAACAACTTTTGGGACCCGAGCGAGGGATTGTACGGGATGTACAACATCTGGTCGTTCAGCGGACTTGGCGCGGTAGTCTGCAGCGGTCTGGGCGGTGGGTCCCTGATCTACGCGAACGTCTTGATCCGCAAGGACGAGCGGTGGTTCGTCAAGGAGGACCTCAAAGGTGGTGGGCTCGAGTACTGGCCTCTCACCCGGGCCGACCTGGACCCACACTACGACGAGGTCGAGAAGATGCTCGGCGCGCAGCAGTACCCCGTCGATCACAAGCCGTATAACGAGACGCGCAAGACACAGGAGTTCAAGGCCGCAGCCGAGCGACTCGGGTTGGACTGGAAACTCCCCAAACTGGCGGTGACCTTCGCTAACGACGGGAAAGACCCAGTACCAGGCGAGCCCATCAACGACAGTCCGAACCTGCACGGTCGCACGCGCCAAACGTGCCGCCTCGTCGGCGAGTGCGACATAGGCTGCAACTTCGGGAGCAAGAACACGCTCGACTTCAACTACCTCTCAGAGGCCAAGCTGCGGCACGGAGCCGAGATCCGTACGTTGTGCGAGGTGCGGCGGTTCGAGCATAGCGGTCGGGAAGGGTACGCCGTCTACTACAGGCAGCACGAACCCGATCCCGAGCGCGAGGGCCAGAAGACTGATACAGCAAGCTTGCCAGAACACAGGATCACAGCTGAGCGGCTGGTCCTCTCGGCCGGCACCCTAGGCTCCACTTTCCTGATGCTGAAGAATCGCAGAGAGTTCCCCGGCCTGAGCGCCCGGCTCGGGACACGGTTCTGCGGCAACGGTGATTTAATCACCTTCGCCTCCAAGAGTAGGAAGCGCGACTCAAATGGCGAGTGGGTGCCGCGTTTGATCGACGCCGGTTACGGCCCCGTCATTACCAGTGCCATTCGCGTAGCGGATCGCGAGGACGGCGGCGACGGGAGAGGGTTCTACGTGGAAGACGCAGGATACCCCGAGTTCGTCAACTGGATGCTGCAGGTCTTCGACACACCAGGTGCGCTACGGACCTGGTGGCACACCGCCGGCTGGAGTCTCCTCAGCAGGTGGCTGGGACAGGGGCTAGGGCATGGGTTCTTGTGGCGCAGCGCCGGCAGGCGCCTTAGGGACAAATTGTTGAACGACCAGCCGGAGACCGACATGGGAGCTGAGATCTCTGACTTGTTCGGTGAGAACGAAACCTCTGCTGGCCTGCTCCCTATGCTCGGAATGGGAAGGGATCTTCCGAGCGGAAAGATGAAACTGCGCGGGGGGAAACTAGACGTCGACTGGAGGCTCGAAGAATCCGGGTCTTACTTCGATGGTGTTAGGGAGACCATGAAGAGCATAGCTGATGAGCTCGGGGGGCGATTCTCGGATCCACTGGGGCACCTTAATCGCGTGGTCACAGTGCTTCCCCTCGGAGGC
>JALZHG010000278.1 GCA_030914045.1 Chloroflexota bacterium
CGCAACAAGCAGGCGGCGATAACTTTCTTGCGGCGGTTGCTAACGGAGATGCACTACACTCCTCAGGTAATCGTCACCGACAAGCTTAAGAGCTACGGCGCAGCCATAAAAGAGCTAAAGCTGGAGGTCGACCACCGCCAACACAAGGGCCTCAATAACCGGGCCGAGAACTCACACCAGCCGACTCGCGAGCGGGAGCGAAGAATGCGGCGCTTCAAGTCGCCGGAGCAGGCACAACGCTTCCTGGCACCGTTCGGTCTGATCTGTGGACATTTTCGGCCGCGGCGCCATCGTCTCGGTGCCCAGCGCTACCGGCAGGAGATGGTATCCCGCTTCCAGACGTGGCATGAGGTGACCTGCTTGGCCGCCCGCGCTTAAGAGCGCACGATTTCTGCTGCAAAGCCGAGATGATTCCTTAACTTCGCTTGGTGGGGTTTTAAGTTGACAAAGCCTTTTTATCTTCCTGCTTCCTCAGGTACCAATTCCACAACCTTTGGTTTTGCCACACCCGGATCAAGGATCCCACGGCCGCCACCAGCGCGGCGACGAAGGTTAGCCATTGCAGCGCCGAACCGCTCATCTAGATCCCGCCCTGGCTTCGGCCTGCTCGCTGAGATCGGGTACGTCTGCGAGACACTCGTGCTCGACGCCACGGAAGAGCTCGCCCAGCCAGGGATCACCGGTGGCCGTGTCGATAAACTCGCTGGCGTCGTGTTCGTGTTCAGCAACACGACGGATGTCCTCGGGCGGCTCTCGGTAGGGTCCCCCTTGGTAGCCCTCCTTCCACAGGAAAAGCAGGAAGTTCACCGCCGGGTCGTAGGGCTCTCTGCCGTAGACCACAAAGCGTTCGTAGCAAACCGGGCACACCAACTCGAGCTTCTTGTGGGCCATGGCACGCTTGAGGCGCTCCAGTTCTTGCCTAAATCCCATACCTTCGCCTCTCCCCTTCTGCTTCCACCATTTCTCGCAGCTCCTTGATCTCGCGTTCGATTTCTTCGGTCTCCCTTATCCTGCGTTCCTGTTCGACCCCGCGGAAGAGCTGGTCGAGTATGGTCCTCGCCGCCCGCAGCCTGACGTTCACGTCCTCGTCCTCGAGGGAGTTCGCGAGCACCCCCGCGGCGGAGGCGCCCGATTGCCTGAGCGACGTGACGGCCTCGGCCATCATGGTCTCCCGCGCCTCGCGATAGGCCCTCGCGAACTCCTCGTCCTCGGCCAGGTAGCGGTGGATGGTGTTGCGGTGCATACCACACTTGTCTGCCGCCTCCGCTATGGTGCGGCTGACCAGCAGCGCCTGCAACGCTTTGCGCTTGCCGTCGGAGAAATTGTGCCCTAACCGCAACATATCGCCCAACTGTGCAACCTCACATCCTGGCGGGATCCATCGGGCCTAAGCGAGGCTACACCCTCTCCACGATGCGCCCGTTGTGGGCGTTTATGTAGATGAGCGCGTCGTCCTCCACCTCGAAGCGCTCGCGCACCTCGGCCAGGAACGCCTCGAACTCGGCCACGGCCGCCACCGCCCGCTCGATGCTGAGTCCGGGGTGTCCCTTCTCGGCAAGCGAGTGGAGCGCCCTCATCTCCCGATACTTGGGGATCTCCCGCGCTTCGAGGTATCCGATGGTTACCAGGTTCACTCATCCTCCTACTTCCAGGACGGCCTGCGCGGTTTCTGGAAAAGCATCTGCCCCCCTTTGGTAGAAACGAAGGCCCTTTGACGACCGTCGTAGGTGCCTACCCGCCCAGGCCCCTGCGCGGAGCTCCGCTGGTCGGGATGGGGGAATGGCGGCTTGGGCACCGATCGGCTCACAAGCTGCGCCCTCATCCTCACCTTGTTCGCGTCCTCGAGGCAGCCGTGGTGGTGGTGCTTGCGGCGGCCATCGACTATCTTGCTCTCATTCGCCTTCATGAGATGATCAGTGAGCCCCGGCCCAAATAAAACGCTAGCTTCGCTGGGGCCACCAGCGACTGAACAGGGTAAGAGCGGTGCGCCAACCCGTAACGCCCACTCTTCCCCGCTGACAGCAGCCCCTCGCGTATACGAGAAGGCAGGAGACCCGACACCCCCGCCTTCTCGATCTCACGGAGATCAGAGGGAGAAAGAATCTTTCTCCCTTTCATGCCAGGGACTCTTCTTTCATGGCAGCGAAGATATCATCGACCAGCTCCTGCGCACGAAGCAGCGAGGCCTCGGCCGCGAGGTCGGCGAAACGGTGGATCCTGATGTCGCGCAAGCCTTGGTTCAGCTCTCGCCGACGGCGGGCGCCCGACGGGGCCGACGACCACTTATCGAGCCTGAGCGCATCGTGCAGAATACCGGCTTCGTCTTGGAGACGTTTCCAGGCCTCGGCGAGCTCCTCCCGCGTGGCGAGCCCGGAGAGACGCCTGGCCCACTCCTCGTCGCTCATCCCGTGCAGCTCGGCCCCGAGCTCGGCGGCCCAATCTCGGGCCGGGACGGTGGGCCTTCTTTCGGTTGCCTCAGGCTGCCCCGACTCCTGCGGGGCCTCGGCTTTTCCCGCGCCTACCAACGAGGCTTCCGGCTTCTCCTCCTGCTCGAGTAAGTCGCTAACCCCTATACCGTAACCGTCTGCGATCTTGTAAAGCGTAGGCGGGTGCGGCTTTCTCAAGCCCCGCTCTAGCTCGCTAATAGTCTCCTTGGAAACACCGGTTTTCTCGGCTGCCTGCCGGAGAGTGAGGCCGCGCTCGAGTCGAGCCATCAGGAGCTTCCTGGGAAGCAATCCTTCCATCAAGTAGCAATCCTTTCTTTTAGTGACCCGTATGCCATTAAGTGATGGTAACAGAACGCTCAGCATTTGTCTACCATCCGTCTAGCTAACACGAGATTTTTTTCGATCTATCTGTAAAGTATGTTGTTTTGTCTGTACTTGTCGTGGTAAAATCTCGGGGGGCAGGGTAAGCGAAAGCCCCCGGCTCCAGTGATCAGGAGAGAGCCAAGGGGCTAGAAAGGATACGGATACATTGTACCAGCAGTCGGCCCGGCCCGAGGCCCTTTTCGGGCACGTTTTCGGCGAGGATGCCGGATTCCTCGTCACGTTCACCGGCCAGCAGGCCCGTTTGAGGCGGCCAGATGCGCCGGCCAACGAGTTGGAGAGCACCCGCCAGCGCTACTGGCGCTACCCCGATGAGACAGAGCGGGCAGCAGCCTATCTGTTAGGCGAGGCACAGAAGCAGCGAGACGCGTACCTCGGTACACACCTCTTCCGCGAACATGGCAACCGCCGCGCGGCAAACGCTGTGTCCACGGTAAACGCCCTGTGGCTCGACGAGGACGATGGGCGCTATCCAAATGATGGCCCGGAGCCGACGGCGATAGTCGCCTCCTCCGGCTGCCGGCGGCACCTCTACTGGCGACTTACCCAGCCCGTTGCGGTCGAGTGGGCCGTGACGATGAACCGTCGTATCGCCCACTGGGGGCAGGGGGATGCGGGGAAGGCCGGGCTTGCCTCGGTGCTGCGCGTCCCCGGCACCAAGAACTTCAAGCGCCACCCGCAGGTGGACCCGGTCACCATGAGACTGACCCAGTCGGGTCCCTGGGAGCCCGAGGTGCTGGATCAAGCTATCCCGGGGCTGCCCGCCAAGCCCTCATCGCGCACAACGAGGCAGCCTTACGACGGGCCGGAGATGGACCTGGCGGATTACCTGTCGCGGGTCGAGGTGCTTGGCGAACTCCCCGACGGCAAGGGCACGAAGTTCGCGATCGTATGTCCGTGGGTCGCCGAGCACGGCGGCGGGGACCGGAGCGGGACCCGCATCGGCCAGAGGGCAAACGGCGCGCTCTGGTTTCACTGCGATCACGCACACTGCCAAGAAAGAGGCTGGCGAGAGTTCACCAGGGCCCTCTTCTGGAACCGCAGCACGCAAGCAAATGTGCCCGGCTACACCGGGTCGGCATTGAGAATGGAGATCCGTTATGGCGGCTAACAAGCAAGACCCCCCGCCCCTGAAGGGCGAGGTCAAGGAGGGCGGGATACAGTTCGAGCTGCGCGATGGCGTCACCATGCTGGTCGTGCC
>JALZHG010000092.1 GCA_030914045.1 Chloroflexota bacterium
GTACGCCAGTTACGAGGTCTACCACCTCGTTCCCAAAGGTCAAAGCGCTCCTCCCCTGGGGTATTTTCTCCTGCACGCTCTTGAGGTTGGTCTGTAGAGCTGTTAGCACTCCCTTCAGCTTCCTGACGTCTGATAATGAGGTGCCTAAGGCTGTAAGCTCGGCCTGGGCATTATCCAGGTTGGCGTTCAACCTGTCGAGTTCATCTTGCGCCAGTTGGCCTTTGCTACGCAGGTCTAAGAGAGCTGCCCTTGCGTCGATAAGATAGTTGGGTAGCTCTTTTTTCAGCTGGTCCTGTAGATCGTTCACTGGTTTAGTCACGAGCGCAAAAGGCCACCAGCTTCCGTACTTGGAGTCGATAGCAGCCCAGAATACTTCTTGCGCCCGCTCTATGCCGAGTGCAATTGAGGCGATCATTGCTAGTGCCGCTCCCGCCTCCAGGGCAGATTCGCTACTAGGTCCGCGCGTAAGCAGTCCCGCGACAATCGCCAGTAGAGTGAGTGCAAGAAGCCCGTACAGAAGAAATCTTCCAGTTGAGTTGATTTTCAGCCAGTCCATGATGACTCTCCTCAGTTGCAGTGTAAGGGATGTATGCCGCCTCTAGGCAATGTGAAGTCGCCCCGTCTCTATAGGATGAGGCGGGTACGATATTCGCTCAGGCAGGGACATATTGCGGTCCTGCCGATAGACGGCATTATACCGGGCGGTATATTAGGAGTCAATACCGTTTGACTTGTATTATGAAGTCAATAACTCGCGTAGCCTTGTAACGCAGTTGTGCTACTAGCAGTAACGGCAGGACGATAAAGCCGGGTTCTCTTATATGAGTCTTCCGTACCCTTATTCAACTTCCCAACACAAAGGTCAGAATCGAAAGAGGGTCGTTGTGCAGCGACCCTCTTTCGATTCTGACTTGAATATGATTAGATCAACCTGATCTGCACGTCAGGGTAATGGGGGCGCGGGGGCCAGATACGAGGCCTGCGCGAAGGCCCGTGCGGCCTCGGTCTCCTGCCCGGCGCCCTGGTAAGCCCTCCCCAGCGTGAGCCACACTTCAGTGGCGGCCGGGGCAAGCTCCGTGGCCTTCTGTGCGGGGGCTATTGCCTGTTCGTAAGACCCCCGGCGCATCAGGTTCTCCGCCAGGCCCTGGTACGGCGCGGCCCAACCGGGCTGTAGGGAGATCGAGGTGCGGAAAGCCAACTCCGCGTCCGACATGGAGTGCTCCCGGCCTGTGAGCGCCATGTACGCCATACCCAGGTGATAGTAGGCCTCGGCATCGTCGCCGCTCACCAGCACGTAGCTCTCGAACAACTGCACCGCCAGCGCGTAATCGCCCTGCTTGTACGCATCGAGCGCCCGGTCCCTCGCCGCCCTGTTAGCCGTAGTGGGAGGTTGCGGAGCGGGCAGGTCGCTGTGCGTTAGCTGGTCGTCCTTGGCCTCGGTCTGCCCCGGAGGCTGCATGGGCGCGCTATTCGTGGACGGAGGCGCTTCGTTCTCTACAGCGGGCGGGGCGCTCCCTGTGAGGCTACCTAGCCAGGGCGTGGTCGCCAGCAGGTAGCCGCTTGCCACCAAAGCCCCCGCCACCGTCACCGCCAACAGCACGAGCAAGGTGCTACGGCGCAAGCCCGTTCTCACCCGCGCGCCTACCGTAGGCACCATGCGGACGGCTCTTGCATGCTCGCCCATGCCCGCCGGGTGCGCGCTCAGGGGTGCATCGTCAAGCTTGTCGGTGATGGGCGCACCATTAGAGGCGGGTGCTGCGGTATGCTCCCCGAGCCTGGGTGTCGTATCTATGGAGGGGTCGTACAGGTTGCTGGTAGCCTCGACATCCTGTGCATGTTCCTGTTCCTGCTCTGGCGCGGGGCGTGGCACCAGTTTGAGCCTGCCGCTCCGCAGGGGGCTGGTCTCCAGCTCTTCTTCGTGCTCGACCTCGTAGGCGCGGTCCAGGGCCAGGCTGCCGTCGTTCATCGGTCGCTTTTTCTTGCTCATTTGCTTTACCTCACCCGCGTGGGGTGCGCGGAAATTGCGTCTCATGGCTGAGCATTATAGCACCGTGCCAGAGCACTCCCCTCCGTTTCCACACATACAGCGAATCATGGCGCGCCCTCTGCTTGTAAACACCAACGATTGTGTTATGCTAAAGGGGCTTTATTAGCTTAGATAGGGGGATATATGTTCTTGTCTCTTCACAAGCTGAGTAAGTACCTCGCTCCCGTGGCTATGGGAGTGCTGGTCGTGTCTGCGGCGGGCTGCGGCGACCCCGAGAAGCCCAACCTCACTCCCGACCAGGTAATCGAAAAGGCAATACCGGCCCTGCAAAATGCTAACTCGTTCCACTTCAACCTGGAAACGAGCAAGCTCGACAAGCCGCAACCGGGCCTGTTCGTCACCAGGGCCGACGGAGACGTGGTGCGGCCCGACAAGATGGTGGGGGAGGTGAGCGCCCTCGCGTTCGGTATGCCCGTCGAGATCAAGATCGTGGTGGACGGCGACCAGCAATATATGACAGACCCCGCCTCAGGCCAGTGGTCCGCCATGTCCTCGATGCTCAATGTCGCGGAGTACTTCAACCCCAATGGAGTAGGAGACATTCTAGGTGGCGTAAAGGACTTGCAAGCCGACCCCAACGAGACCGTCGATGGCTCCGACGCCTATCGGCTCAGGGGCAGCGTGCCCGCCGAGGCCCTGAAGAAGCTGGCCCCGGTGGTAGACGCCACGGGCGACCTCCAGACCGTGCTGTGGATAGGCTCCGGCGACTTCCTGCTACGTCGCGTCCAACTCACCGGCCCCTTCTTCCAGGGTGAGCCTGAGGACATCGTACGCACCATCAACATGACCGACTACAACAAGCAAGTGGTAGTCGAGACGCCGGTGGTACGGTGAGTTCTGAAACGTGAAACGTGAAACGTGATGCGGCTTGCTATACTGGGTAAGTGAATGTGAGACTTTTGCTTTCGCGTGACCACGACCCCACTTTGTCATTCTGAGCGTAGCGAAGAATCTCGTCCTACACCGGGCTGTTTCACCTTTCCTCAGCGGAATGGTGGCCCACAGAAAGAGGCAACTTGGGTGCTGTAGGACGAGATTCTTCGCTACGCTCAGAATGACAAAGTGGGGTCGTGGTCCTACCACAGAAGCAGCTACACATCCACGAACCAACAAGAGCAAGCCGCATCACGTTTCACGTTTCACGTTTCAGAACCCCCCCCTGGTACCGAACTTGCAAAGCTAACTTCCATGTCGGAAGGTCCTGAGATACACCGCCTATCTGCGCAACTCACCGAGGAGTTGGTGGGTAGCCGGATAGCGGCTATTGACACGCGGCTGAAGAAGGCCCGCACCTGGCTGGAGATGCACCCAGGCATGCTGGAAGGGCGGGAGATCGAGCGTATCTACCCGGCGGGCAAGAACCTGCTCTGGCAGCTTGAGGGTGGTATCTACTTCCGCTTCCACCTGCTCATGTTCGGCAAGGTGCGCACCTACACCCTCCGCTATCGCCTCCCGCCCGACCCCAAGCAGCGAGCGCACATAGTCACCACCTCGCGGCAATTCGTGCTCATCAACGGGCAGGTGTTCGACATCGGCGTGGGCGACCCGTTCGAGCAGATAACCACCCTGCGCGAGCTTGGCCCCGACATCTGCGCCGTGCCTTTCAACCGCGACTTCTTCCTACAGCGCCTGAACCGTCCCGATAACCTCGACCGAGAAATCGCCCCGGTGCTGCTCGACCAGACAGTGGCGGCGGGCCTCGGCAACTACCTCAAGAGCGACATCCTCTTCGAGTGCGGCATCAACCCCTGGGCGCTGGTGGGAGAGCTGACGCCGGAGCAGCAAGCCAGCCTGGCCGAAGTTACCCCCGTGTTGTCCCAGCGCGCCCGCCACAACCGCGGGCAGACGGTCACCGACGAGGTGATGCAGGTGCTCCTCTCCGATCCCAACAACCCCAACCCTCGCTGGAGCGACCGGCACTGGGTCTTCCGCCAGACCAACAAGCCGTGCAAGATGTGCGGCTTCCCCATCAAGCAGCGCCGCCAGGGGCCGGACGCGGGCCGCATAACCTACTTCTGCCCCAACTGCCAGGGCGTGGACGTGGACAAGCTTCCGCCGCCACCGAGCACGGAGAAGCAGTCACTACGTGCAGGTCGCGGCAGGTCACCAGGTATCCAAAACAGCCTCGCTTGAAGCCCCTGGTGATTGTTTAGCGACGCCGTTGCCCCTTGTCATCCTGAGCGTAGCGAAGGATCAGCAGCCCGTTCTTGACTGTGGCTAACGGTGTACCAAGCGCCACCCTGTCATTTCGAGCGCAGTGAGAAATCTCGTCCTGTACCTGGATGCTGCACTTCTCTGATAAGGCCCTGTTGCTAAAAGAAAGGTGCAACTTGGGTGCTGTGGGACGAGATTTCTCACTACGTTCGAAATGAGAGTGTGGGGCTTTGATTGCTGAAAGGGAGTCTATCAAGAGCGGGAGGCTGATCCCTTCGGCGGTGCTCAGGGCAGGCTCTTCGCTACGCTCAGGATGACAGGGGAGAATAGCACCCCAATAAAGAAGGCTGGTCGCTTTCACGAACCAGCCTTAGCAAACCGCATCACGTTTCACGTTTCACGTTTCAGAACTACCTGAACGTGCTGGGCAATATCCCCAACTGGTTGCGGTACTTCGTCACCGTGCGCCTCGCCACCCTTATGCCCTGCTCCCGCAAGCGGCTGACTATCTCCTTATCCGTCATGGGGCGGCCTTCCTTCGTAATGATCTCTTTAATCACGTCCTTGGCGGAGAGGGAGGCCGAGAAGAAGTCGCTGAAGGGTATTACGCGCTTGTCTGGCAGCATGACGTACTTGGCGGCGGTGGCGCGGCTCACGGTGCTCTCGTGGATGCCGAGGTACTGGGCCACCTGTGCCCTGGTGAGGGGCTTAAGGAAGCGCACACCGTAGCGTATGTACTCTTCCTGCAAGTCAATCAGGCAGGCGGTGATACGGCGTATCGTCTCGCGGCGCTGGTTGATGTTGGAGATGAAGAGCTTCGACCTATTGACATAACGCTTGATGTGGTCCTTTTCGCCGTCCGACAGGTCTTTCCTGGGGCTTTGCGGGGCGTGCCCGTCGGTCGCCAGTTTCTGGTACAGGGGGTTGACTCGCAGGCTGAAGCGGTAGCCCTCTACGACCTCCGGCTCCAGGTGGTCCTCGCGCATGTGGATGATCACGTCGGGCATGACGAAGCGGGTGGGGGAGGGCGAGCGCCAGGAGCGGCCACGGGGCGGCTCTTGCAGCGGGCGCGGCTCGAGGTGCTTCTTGATGAAGTCGCGCACCGCCACCACGCTGTCGTAGGAGATGCTTAGCGACTGGGCTATGATGGTGAACTTGTGCTCGCCTAGCTCGGTCAGGTACCGGCTGATAATCTCTTCTACGTGAGGGCTTATCTCAGGATAGCCCCGGTCCTTGATGTTGTGCAGTTGCAACAGCAGGCACTCGCGCAGGTTGCGTGCGCCCACGCCCACCGGGGCGACCCTTTGCAGTATCTCCAGCACCCGCTCCAGCCTCTCCAGCGGCACGTCCAGCTCGCGGGCCGATTGCGCCAGCTCGCAGCCCAGGAAGCCCTGTTCGTCCAGGTTGCCCACCAGGTACTCGGCCAGGAAATAGTCTTCAGCGGGAAGGGATACAGCCAGGTCGCTCAGTAGCTGCTCGGTCATGCTGCTCTCGGTGGCGACCAGAGTCAGGGGGTCGAAGTCGTCTTCGCCGAGCACCGCTTTAGGTTCGCGGGGGCGGAAGTCTTCCGTGTCGTCGTAGTCCTCACCGCCGGAGCCGCCGCCGTAATCGACCGTTTTGGCGCGCAGTATCTCCAGGGCGTTGGGGGCGTGGATCGGCTGCATGCAGACCGGACAATATCGCCCGGTGGTGCCCGCACCGCACGACGTACAGGTTATGCTCTCCAGGCTTTCAAGGGCGGGGTTGTCCTCAAGCTCGTTGAGGACGGCGTGTTGCAGCTCCAGGGAAGATAGGGCTAGCAACTGGTTGACCATGATCAAGGTGGGCGACACCTTCATGGCCTGCTCGGGGACCATTTGCATGTTCTGGTCCAAGGAACCTCCTCCTCAGATACGCGTAGTCAGTAACCGTAGAGTATAGGCATCGTTGCCGGTAGCCCAGGAAATCGTACCTTCTGCACATTATACGCAGCCTGTTGAGCATATGCAAGCGCTGTTGGCATATTTCTTGCAAATCTAGCGGGTGAATGACGTGGGCGCGCGTGTGTACAGGAGGCATTACCACATCATGATATGCAATGAAGCCGATCTGGCGAAGCGTGCATCGGAGCACGACCCGGCGGCATTCGCGCAGCTTTACAATGCCTACGTCGAAAAGATATACAAGTATGTCTATTACAAGGTAGGCAACGCGCCCGACGCCGAAGACCTGACCGAGCAGGTATTCCTCAAAGCCTGGGAGGCGATTGGCCGCTATACATGGTGCGGCTATCCCTTCTCCTCCTGGCTCTACAAGCTCGCCCACAACCTCGTGGTGGACCACTATCGCACCCGGCGTGAAGCCCTGCCCCTCAACGATATCCTCTCCACGTCCGACGAGCCGATGGTAGACCCCGAAGTGGCCCTCAACCTCTCGTTGGACGCCGCCGAGCTTCAAGAGGCTATCGCGCAACTCACCGACGAACAGCGCCAGGTGGTCTCCCTCAAGTTCATCGAGGGCTACGACAACGCGGAGATAGCGCAGATGCTCAACAAGAAGGAAGGGGCTATACGGGCCCTCCAGTATCGCGCCCTCCGCAGCCTGCAAGGCATCCTGGAGGCCGAAGAAGCGCGCCGCCTGGAGTTCGGCCTGGGGCTGCTGGACGCAAGGGCGAGCTAGGTGCATACTATGTTTGGATAGGGAACAGGCACCCCAACGGGGTGCCTGTTCTTTTATTTCCAGCCCTGAAGGCTATCTACCCGGCTTGGGTAAGTCCCACACGCGCACCGTACCCTCCAGCGTGCCCCCAAATACTTGCGAGCCATCCCTGGCGAAGGCCACATCCAGCACTTTACCGCCGGATCCATACTGGTCCTCCTCGTTCGCCAGGTCAGCGATTAATGTACCATCCGAGACTCGCCACAGCCTGGCCCAGTCATACGCCGAGCCTGCCGCAATGAACTGTCCGTCAGGTGAAAACTCCACGTCTTGTACGATCCCTAAAACTAACGTGTGAAGCAATGCACCGTCCTCCACCTGCCACAACCGCACGCTTCCATCATCGCTTCCGGTTGCTAATGTGCGGCCGTCAGGGCTGAAAGCCGCCCTGCCCACCCAGAATTCGTGGCCCTTGAGTACGTGCAGGAGGCTGCCGTCAGAGACCCTCCACAGGCGTGCTGTTTCGTCATAGGAGGTGGTGGCGACCGTCTGCCCATCGGGGGAGAAAGCAGCACCATATACCGTGTCGGTATGTCCCGAGAGGGTTTGCAGGAGCTTGCCGTCCCTCGCGCTCCAGAGCTTAGCCACGCCATTTGTCGAGTTACTTGCCCAACCACTCACCAACGTCTGTCCGTCAGGTGAGATAGCCTCTATCCAGTTGCCCGTCCCGAGGCTCACACTGTGCTCAAGCGACCAATCATCCACTCTCCTGAACTCCGCTTCGTGGGCGAGCAAGATCGCCAGTACCTTCCCGTCTGCCGAGAACTCTACATCCGGAGGGTAGCCTACGGTGAGCGTGTGTACCGGCGTCCAATCACTGACTCGCCACAAACTCACAGTACCTGTGATCGTACCGACGTGGACTTCCTTGCCATCAACTACTTTCGTCGTATACTCGTCCCTCCAGGAAGTTGTCGCCAGCATAGTGCCGTCCGGTGACACATCCATGCTGCCGACCAGCCTATCATGGAGGGGCACAGTCTGGTGGGGACGGATATCCGGTGCCAGGTCCGGGGCAACTCCTGTCACTCTGCCGGCAAACCATGCGAATGAGATAACTCCACAGAGGCCTACGGCAGCCAGCATGACGCGTGTGGAAGATCGAACTTTAGCCATGATACACCTCCGATAGTTACAACCTGAGCTTGATGCTGCTGTTCGTACTCACCTTACTGGTGTTTGCACGGGAGGGTATCGGTAGTTTTGCCGGAAATAGCGTGTCTGATTCCCCGTAGTGGTCTAGGCAATTTTGCCTAAGTCATTAAAGCAGGGAGCCGGTCTCATGACCGACTCCCAAATATCTTACATGTGCTGTTCTAAAGGTTGAGTCTAGTCGCTCGTCACCACATCGAAGTCGAGCGCGCACAGATTTACATGCGCCATCATCCCATGCCGGTTGATGGTGACGAAGTAGCCCTGGTCGCGGTCGGAGGGGGAGTAGAACTCGCGGGTCTTCTCGTGGAAGGCGCGGCCCGCTACGTCCTTGATCTTGTTCACATCGCCAGGCGTGCCTATCACCACGAACTTGTCGCCGCCCATGTGGCCTATGAACACGTCGGGCACGTTCGCATCCACTCGCGCTTCCACCAGCACCCGCGCGGCCACCTTTATCATCTCGTCGCCCTCGAGGAAGGAATGGGCCTCGTTGTACTCCGTGAAGTCGGAGATGTTTACGTACATAATGGCCCATGCCGCGTCACTCTGCGACATCGTCTGGGTGATCTTGTCCTCGACCGCCAGCGAGCCGGGGAGGCCGCTTAGTTCGTCCACGGTGTCGTGGTAGAGGTGGTGCAGTTGGGCGCGTACGCGCACGCTCAACTCGTCGGGGTCGAACGGCTTGACGATATAGTCGTCGGCCCCGCGCTCGTAACCCATCACCTTGTTGGGTACGGCGCTCCTGGCGGTGAGCATGATGACCGGGATATGGTTCAGGCGGGCATCGTTCTGCATGATGCGGCACACCTCGTAGCCGTCCATGCCGGGCAGCATGAGGTCGAGTATCACTAGGTCGGGCACGGTCCTGTCCAGCACCTTCAGGGCTTCTTCGCCCGAGTAGGCGTGTACGGTGTCGTACCCCTCGCTGCGAAGGTGCTCCTCAAGGAGCTCGACAATCGTAGGCTCGTCGTCAACGATCAATATGTGGCTCATAATGCTACAGTAGGGCGTGCTCGTTAGGAGAACGCCTTTCCCATCCCTTCCTGCCTAAGCGCAAATGGATAACCAAGCAAGCGGTGAGTACGAAACTATCTTGTGTATGGGAATGCCGCGCCCAAAAATATCCCACGGACATAAAGCTCTGGTGCAGGGCGCTATGCTTCTAAGTGGCACTCTCACTCAACAAATTAGCAAGAGTTGGGCCAATATGCCTCCACTGGCTCATTAATCTTTGTAGTACTTCTTTCCTACGGAGGACGATGGACGATGGACGATGGTAGGAGACGGAACCGCCAAGACGACAAGTACGCCTAGTACGCGCCAAGTGGATGATGGTTGGATGCTATCCATAAACTCAAAACTCATAACTCATAACTCATAACTCACAACCCCTTCATCGTCCATCGTCTATCGTCCGTCGTCCACCACCGGCTTGTCCCTGTCCGTGAGGTTCACCACCTGGGCGTGGGTTGCTTGCACCAGCAATTCGGGTGTGATGATAATCTCCTCGCCCCACTGCCCGGCTCCCACGCCTAAGACCGGCTCCTGCATGAGGGCCGCGTCCACGAACGACCGGAAGCCCTCCGGCTGCCAATGGAAGGGTGGTATAGAGCCTATCACGTAGCCGGTTGTCTCTATTACCACCTCGGGGCTTGCCAGGCGTATGTTCCGCGAGCCGAGCGCCTTCTTCAAGTGCCCCGATATGGCGTTTTGGTCGCCCCCGAGCATCACCAGCACGCGCTCGCCGGTGTCAATCTCGAAGATGAGGGTCTTTACCATCTGTCGCTCGCGATAGCCGAGTGCGTGGGCCACGTTGGCCGCGCCCTTCTCGGTGGTCGCCGGGAAGCTGAGGCGCTGGTAGGGGATGCCCCGTTCCTCAAGGTAAGTATGGGCTGGTAGAGTTACTTGGTGTTCCATAAATCATCACATCCACGCATAGATTGGCGGGCACCCTTTTAAGTTCTAGTATTACATCTGAATGACAAGAGCGACTTTCTTATCATTTCGAACGAAGTGAGAAATCTCGTCCTACACTGGGATGTTGCACTTTTCTTGTACCAGTACGGTCCAATAGGAAAGGTCGTACTTGGGTGGTGAGGGACGAGATTTCTCACTTTGTTCGAAATGACATGGTGGGTCTTGGTCCCGTGCCTCCAACTGATACAATAAAAGACCACCGCCGGTAGTATAGGCACCACCGGCGGTTAGAACGTTGCTAATTTGGAATGGCCCTGCCGTTACCGCGTTATGACGTGAGGCCGTATTCCTTCAACTTCTCGTAGAAGGTGGGGCGCTCCAGGCCGAGCAGGCGGGCAGCCTCGCTACGGTCGCCCTTGGCCTGTTGCATCGCTTCCGTGAGGGCCATCTTCTCTATCTGGCCGAGGATTTCGTGGAGCGGGGTGGCTTCCTTCACCATGCGCCCGATCTCCACTATCTGACGGTCGCCCAGGTTGGACAGCAAAATGTGGTGGCTGGTAATCACGCCGCCCTGAGACATGACTACCGCGCGCTGCACCGTGTTCTCAAGCTCGCGCACGTTGCCGGGCCAGTCGTGGTCTACCAGCACCTGCATTGCCTCTTCCGAGATGCGGCCGGGAGGGGAGGTCTGGCTGTAGCGGTGCTTGTCCAGGAAGTGCTCCACCAGCAGGGGGATGTCTTCCTTGCGCTCGCGCAGTGGCGGCATGCTGATGCGCACCACGTCGAGGCGGTAGTAGAGGTCTTCCCGGAAGCGGCCCGCGTCCACCTCGGCGCGCAGGTTGCGGTTAGTGGCGGCGATCACGCGCACGTCCACCTTGATCGGGAGGGAGCCGCCAACGCGCTCGAACTCCCTCTCCTGGAGCACGCGCAACAGCTTGCGCTGGGTGCTCAACGTCATCTCACCGATTTCGTCCAGGAAGATAGAGCCTTTGTGCGCCATCTCGAAGCGGCCTTTGCGCTGGGTGATCGCGTTGGTGAAGGCACCCTTCTCGTGGCCGAAAAGCTCGCTCTCCAGCAGTGTCTCGGGCAGCGCGGCGCAGTTCACCTTCACCAGCGGCCCGTGGCGGTAGCTGGAGTAGGTGTGGATTACGTTCGCCACAAGCTCCTTGCCGGTACCCGTTTCGCCGCTTATCAGCACGGTGGCTTCGGTGGGTGCGGCGCGGCCAATCACCTGGTAGATGTCGTGCATGGCCGTAGACGAGCCGATGATGCGCTCCGACGGGTCGCGCGGCTCAATCTGCGAGCGGAGACTGCGCACTTCTTCCTTGAGTTGCCGCCGCTCGAAGTAGAGATTGATCGTATGCAGCACGTCGTCAAGCTCGAAAGGCTTGGTGATGTAGCTGTACGCGCCCAAGGAAGAGGCTTGAATGGCGATGTTGGGCGAGCCGTAAGCCGTCATCAAAATGACCGGCACCTCACCCGTCTTCTCCCGCAGTTGTTTGAGCACGTCTATGCCGGTCATGCCGGGTAGGCGCATATCGAGGAGCACCAGGTCATAATTGCCTGATTTGAGGCCGTCCAGGGCTTCCTGGCCTGTTGTAGCTTCCGCTATTGTATAGTCGCTCTCTTCGAGGAAGGTCTTCAAAAGCTGCCGGATAGCGTTGTCGTCATCGGCTACCAGTATCTGGCGCCCGCCTAGGGCGGCACCGTCTTTTTCGGCACTGTTGCTGGGCTGTGTCGTCACAGAGGAGTCTACCTCACCATCGGGACCGTTCTTCATGATGCCGCTATTAATATCCACTTCAAGTACGCTTGTGGTGCTGGGCGATGCGCCGTTTCCATTCTTCTTCGTCATTTAGGCTCCTTGTGCTCAGGGAAGCGAACAGGGCTGCCTCCAGTAGCTTTGGTAGCCACATGCAGACCGAATCACATGCGCGGGTATAGTGCAAGCGATGCTTCCCCATTATAGGATAGGGTGTCTAGGTAGTCAATCCAATATAGTACAAAAGTGCTATCTATTGACAAACCTTTACTCCCCTTTAACTAACGACCAACTACCTGAAAAGATAGCTCTCAATTTCTTACGCAGACGAGTACCGGATGGTTCACCGAGGAGCATCCAATTCCTGAAAAAGCCCTATTAGTGCCTGGGCAGTGCTAAAATTGCGCCTATAAAGTCATAGAAGATAGAGACTATAGACCACACCGTTGGTGTCCTACTTCCCTCGGCTCCGGTGCTCGGCATTCCGGGTATAACACCTCCCCCTGAGCCTTCTCCGGCCACGCACGGCACGTACCTCATAGCCAGGGCACGCTCGCGGCTGTTCTCGTCCGCGGACGCCCCGACCGCCCACACTTCACCGCTACCCGGCACCACCTCTACCGACACCAATTCGGCAAACCGGGCGCTCACACGCGGCAGTGCGACGGTGTTCCACGCTGACCCGTTCCAGTGCAACATCAAGGGCTGTGCGTCACCCCCGATTCCGCTGCGCCCGACCGCCCACACGTTGTCAGGCGCGGCAGCTACGACCCTATGCAGTGCGTTCTCTGGCTGAGACGTATTTGGGCTTGGCACCACGGTCCAATCGCGGCCATCCCAGTGCTCTATCAACGTAAGGGTCCTGCCGTTGTCGTTTCGGGTGCCTACCGCCCATGCGTCCGTCGCAGACAGGGCCGCCACCCCTTGCAGGTTGTATTCGCTCGAAGCCACGTCCGGACTAGCCACCTGCTCCCACGTGCTGCCGTCCCAGTGCAGGATGCGCGCGGCCTGGCTGCCCCGGTCAGTGGTGTACGCGCCCACCGCCCAGGCATCGTCCGGGGCCGCGCCCGCCACGTCGAACAGGTACCCTCCCTGCGCCGTGCCGGGACCGGGAACCAGGACCCACTCCGTGCCGTTCCAGCGCAACAGGATGTCTTCGCCCCCGGCGTTGCCCACGGCCAACACGTCGTCAGGACCAATAGGAGCAACCCCGACGAGGTAGCTCTGCGCTCTTGCCGGGAGGTTGGGGCTGGGCACAAGCTTCCACCTGCCCCCTTGCAGCCGCGCGGTGAGCGTGGAGGTCTCGGCCATGCTGGGGCGGGTCACGCGGGAGCTTGAGTACGCGCCCACGATCCAGGCGTCTCCGTCTGGTGAGGCAGCAATCGCCTGGAAGTCGTTGAACAAGGTGCCGGGTTGCGGGTGTAGTTCTTCGCTCCATCCCGTGCCGTCCCAACGTGCCACCCTATCGCTCTGCTCGCTTGCGGTGCGAATTACCCACACGTTAGAGGCGGAAGTCGCGGCCACCGCCTCAAGACGCCCCGCTTCTACAGGAGTTCCCGAAGTGGGCACGATAGCCCACGCGCCACACGTGGCCTGCGCTTCCAACCGCGCGGACACATTGTTGGATAGACCGGTAGCTTGCACCAGGAGCAGGTTGAGGGCGACAACGAGCGACAGCCTCTTATACCTGCCGCCAGGGAGAGACATTGACATTTTCGGACCTCAAGTGCTGAATTGCGTCAGGCCATTTTAGCAAGGGGCAGTTGCACTGTCAAAGGTGCCCAAGCGCCGCCTCCGTCATCCTGAGCCCAGCGAAGGATCAGGTGGGTAGGCGAGAGTCCTCAACATTCAGGATGATGTTGGTCAGAGGAACACTGTTGCTGCAATACCAGGAGTCAAGAAGGGGCAACTGATCCTTCGCTGCGCTCAGGATGACAGGGTGGGGCAGGGTTCTGCAACAAGGATACCGTCGCATTCACGTACCCAGCAACACCAGCTCCATCACGTTTCACGTTTCACGTTTCAGAATCCCCCTACCGCAACACCAGCCCTATGCCCACCAGCATCACTAGCGCGCCCACCAGGGAGGTGGCTGAGGGCACCTGGCTGAGGAACAGCCACGTTAAGATAATGCCGCCCGTCACCTCCTGCGAGGCGATGATGTTGACATAAGCAGCATGCACCCGGCGCAGCGAGGCGTTGTAGAGCGTGTGCCCCAGCGCCCCCGAGAGCACGCCCACCGCCACTATCGCCCCTATCTTGGTCCAGTCCCACGCTTCGGGGGGCGTCTGAGGGAGGCTGAACAGGGCGAACGGCACGAGCCAGAGCGTCGCGGCCCAGTAGACGCGGGAGGCGTATACGAGCAGGGGGTATCGCTCGCGCTCGTAGCGGCCAGCTATCGAGTACAAGCCGAACATGACTGCCGAGAGGAGCGCCAGCAGGTCACCGAAGGCCATCCTGAGGTCCATCTGCGGCTCCAGCCCCGCCAGGATCGCCACACCCAGCACCGCTATGCCGATTCCCGCCCACTGCTTGCCGCGCAACCGCTCCTTGAGGAACAGCGCCGAGAAGAGGGCGACGAAAACGGGTGCGGTATACACAAGCGAAAGAGAATGTGCGGCAGTGGTGAAGCTGAGCGACGAGATGTAGAAGAGGAAGTGCAGCGCCGCTATCAATCCATATATCAGGAACCGCAACGTGCTGTTGCCCCGAGACCGCACAACGACCGCCGCCAGCATGTTCTCGTCTCGCGCCCTGTCCCGCGTGAGCCACGCAAGACCTCCCACCGCCAGCGCCGCCACGATCATGCGGCCCCAGCTCTTGACGAACGGGTGCATAGGGTCGGCGAGCACGACAAACACCGGGTTGGTGGAGAAGAAGAACACCGCTACCGCTACATATAATAGGCCCTTGCGCTCGTCGCTGCTCATCGGGGCGGCTCGTGCGCTCCGCTCGTTTGCCGCTCCCTCGCCAGCTTACCGGCTATTATCTCCGGCATACCCTCGGCCCATAATCTATAGCGCACGCTACGGCCCTTTGGGAATGTTTCCACCAGCCTGCGGTAGCCCTCCGACACCTCGGAGAGTCTGCGGGCTTGGTCCCAGCCCTTCTCCAGGACGAGCGGGTCTACGTAGCGTTGCTTCATATGCGTGGTGAAATAGGGGCTGTCGTGTTCCACTTCGTAGAATTGGGTGCCAGGCGCGAGCAGGCTCAGGTACGCTTGCACCTCAGCATCGTCCAGGTCGTGCAGCCGCGACATCGCCTCGGCATCTGTGGAGAAAAGATCGTCATCGGTGAAGCCGACTGTAGCGTACCCCCGCCTGATGGCCCCGGCCAACGCCCAGTACGCGCCCGCTTGCATAGGCCCCGTCCAATAGAGGTCATTGGCCTCTCGGAACAGCCGTGCGAACCACTCGGCGGCCTCCCTGTCGTCCACCAGGATGCCCGTGGGCGTGGGCAGCAAATGATCGAGGAAGCGGCTGGCGTCGTCCGTGCCGATCCTCCCGCCGTTGTGCAGGTCGCGCAGCGAGTAGTCTATGCGGTCGGCGCACAGGTCGGGCAGGGGCATTTCAAGCAGTGGGTAGTTGTCGGGTTCGAGCGCCGCGTGCAAGCCGACCCGGTGCCTCCCCAGGATGGCAGGCACGTCCGAGCCGGTGATTACCTCGCGCTGAAAGCGTTCGTGGAAGTTATGCTCGTCGCTGGGGAAGACTATATCCACCGTGTGCGAGAACGCGGTGTGCGGCACATCATGCAGCAGCCCCGCCACGCGCTCCTCCAGCCCCGCACCCAGCCGTGACAGCACGTACAGCACACCCAGGCTGTGCTCGTACCGGGTAGTCCGCAGGCCAGTCAGCAGGTACGCGCTGGCACCCGCCTGGTGTATGCCTTTGAGCCTCTGCACCGGCCCCGACTCCACCAGCTCAACAAGTACTGGCTCTTCTACCGTTATCTCGCCCCACAGGCTGTCCATATACGTGGCAGACATGCGGAGATTATAACGCACACAGAGTGGAGGCACGGGGTACCCGCGCCCCTGGGCAATTGGGTGTTGTGGTGACTATCTCCCTGCCACTAGTGGCTGCTCCTGCACAGTGGGGCGGTTGGCAGTAAGCGCCGGGAGTAGCTGTGCCAGGCAGGTGCGCGCGAAGTATAGCAGCCAGGTCAGAATCCCCAGCAGCTTGGCCCCGTCTTCCAGCAGCAGGCGCATGGCGGGTACGTTGTCGCCAAAGGGTTCGTTCCACTGGTCGAATAGCACTGACATTCCCAGGAGGCCACAGGCAAGTAGGAAAACCAGGAAGTCTGTGGTTGCTAGCTTTTTCCAGAACCTCGCCAGGAAGAGCAGGAACATGCCCCCGTACAACGCGAAGATAGTTTTCTCCCCGAAGCGCCAGTAAACCTCCGAGACGTTTTCGTGGAGCATGAAGAGGTCGTCTATGAGCAGCACCGTGGTCACCAGGCCCGCGGCCAGGAAGAAAGACGACCATTCCCTCGCCTCCTCGCCCGCGCCAACCTTCCTCAGCAGCACGGAGCCGAAGAAACAGACAGCCGCGCCCGCACACCAGAGCAAGGCACCCAGGTTCGAGACCAGCCCGACGTAACTCGGCACCTGCAACGTGCCCGCGGCGTCGCGAAGGAAGTAGGACACGGGGATGCCACTCTTGAGGCTGCTGGCGAAAACGGCCATAAGTACCAGCAAGGCGGGGGCGTACACCAGGAGCAACACCGGAGGCAGTGACCGCGCCTGGTTCCAGGGTGATTTGAACGGTATTGCCTCGGAACGGAACCTTAGCCCACGGGCCTGACCCATAACGACCATCTTCATGGCTTACTCCTGGAGAGACTATGCTACACGACCCATCAATAATAGGTCCCTCTCAGTTTATGCGCGTCTTTGCTACGCTACATCACCCAGATGCGCTAATAGCAGTACGCGGAAGTATTATGGGAGGATAGTCTTTCCAGGAGTGTGGGTACTCATTCAGCTTCGGCGGCATGCCGACAGCTGTGCGCGCCACAACACGTCAGCGGGGCTTTAGCGTTTTGCGGCCCGCCTGCCCCAGCCCGGTGAGGGGCTTGGTGTCCCGCGCGGTGAGTATCGCCAGGGCTTCTTCGAGGCTGTAGTCTGTTGACGTGGCGGTGGTCTGCAACACGGCGTTGGCCTGCGCCATGAGTTTCTGCAGATGTGCGGGGTCGCCCTCTCCATTGCCGCCAACCTGCTTCATTATCTCGCGCAACAGGTGGCGCAACACGCTGGCATTGGCCCGCTCGCGCTCGAGTGGGGACACAGCCTCAACTTCCGTTACCACGCCTCTGTTCAGCGCCCATTCGGGATAGTCCTCGTTGCTCTGCGAAAACTCCTTCTTGCCCGACACCTCAACGTCTGCCTGGGCCTGCAACGTCCTCGTGACCCACTCCGCGTCCTGCTCTCGAAAGCTAACAGAAGAGTCGTAGGCGCGCTCGCCCTCCTCGATGGTAATGCCCTTCAAGGCGTAGCTACCGCTTCTCTGCTTGAACCAACTTATCCTGACCCTTCTTAGCATGTGCGCATCCTCCCTCTTCTTGTCAATCTACCCCATTATAACTTACGGTAAAACCTACCTTTCCCCGGCACCCCGCGCAGGCTTGTTGTATCGTCGTGGTGATGGTTTGTAGCACGTGGTAAACTAGACCCATAGCCTTATAGCGGAGGCAGTGTAGAACGTACGCGGAAGAGGATTACTCGCTGCTGTAACCGCATTGTGAGCTAAGAATCACGGTCGCTGTAAGAGGAGGGCAAGATGCTTCCATGTGTGAGGCAGAAACCTGGCGTCTTGGCTGTAGCTTTAGCCTTGGCTGTAACTCTCTGCGGGTGTGGAGCGCCCGCACCCACCGGTACCGTGCCGACTGACGTGCCCACCGGTGTGCCCGCCACCGCGACAGCCTTTCCAACCCCGACCGCCGCCCCCATCGCCACCGGCACTATGCCTCCCACCAGTACTTCCTCCCTTGCCGGCATCACTCCACACTCCGGCCCCGGCACCCCCACACGCACACTACCAACTTCCCCGGTCACCGGGTCAGTGTTGATTGAGGGTGGGAGCAGTGTCGCGGGAGGTCTCTCAGGCACGGAGCTACAACTGCGCGTGACGTTCACCGCCAGCAGCACCGCTGGAGAGGTAACGGAGATGCGCGTAGACGCGGGAGCGTTCGGCTGCGCGCAGGAAGAGGACATGTCGGGCATCGCCTGGGAGCCGTTTGAGGCTGAGAAGGTCTATACAACGACCGCCTTCGGCAACTTCCAGGGCTGGTACGCGAACGCGCAGTACAGGGACGTCGCGGGCAATGTGTCGCCTATGTATTGCGATGACATCTCGATAGAGGGAATGCCGCCCACTCCTAGTAGGTAGACTCGAACTGTGTGAAAATGTTAGTCGCAGGGCAGTAAGTACCCGGCACCTACCAAACGCGCCTCGTGCCAAACTGCTCCGCGTACTGCGCTTCCAGGCCTCCACGCTTTCTATTACCACTATGTCGGTCGTTGCACTATCAGCCTATCGTACTATTGACAAATCATAACCTGGCACATATGTTGTGCGTATTACACGTATTATAGTTGTAATATCATTACAGCACATCTAGACTGGGGGTTGGTCCATGTTGAGGAATAGAATAAACCCCGAATACCTGAATGCGGCCATGCAGAGAGCGACGTTTAAGGAGCTACCTGATAACGAAGGAGTGTTTGCCTCAATACCAGGATTTCAGGGCGTCTATGCTAATGCAAACACTGTAGAGGAAGCTCGCAAGGAACTTGTCGAGGTTCTTGAGGAATGGCTCGATGTCGGCATGCGGTTTGGCGACCCGATTCCGGAGATTGACGGTATTGCTCTAAACCAGAGCTAGCTTACTGTGCCCCTATAGGCCCCATCAGCAGGGCAGACCTCGTGCGCAATCTCCGGGCGCTTGGCTTTGAAGGTCCGTTCTCCGGCGGAAGTCACGAGTTTATGCGTAGGAACAGGTTACGCGTTCGCATACCAAACCCGCACAGAGGTGATATCGGCAGGGGGCTCCTCCTCGAAATCCTCGAACAAGCAGGGGTCACCAGGGAAGAATGGGTACAACTGCGGTAGGCGCTCAGTACCACTACCAATAAGCAACAAGAGGGGAGAGTCGTCAGACTCTCCCCTCTTGTTTTACTCTTGATGCATCCTACTTTCTTGCAGGTGCCTCGCAGCTAGGAAAGAAAGCGTTAGCGGCGATTTTAGCCATCTGCCCACGCGTGGTCAGGTCGTTGTACCGGAAGCATGGTGCTCCAGTCTCAGCACACCTGCTCGCATCTCCATACCCTGAGATAACACCGCGGGAAGACAGCCGTTCTATGTACGCCCAGAACGGGCTGCTTGGGGCTACATCCGTGAACGTCTGCTGGTCTGTGGGCACGTCTTCCTCGAACCCTGCCGCTATGGAGACGATCTTGGAGATTTGTCCCCTGGTAGCGGGACTGTTGGGGCGGAAGTATGACCTGTTCTGGGCGTCGCATGCCTCACCCGCACCGCCACAGGGATAGCCTGATATTGCCCCGGTCCCGGCCAGCCGCTCCACGAACTCGTAGAACGGTGAGCCAGGAGCCACGTCAGCGAACTGCTGCTGGCCGGCAGGTATGGGATCGTTGAGACCTGCGGAGTTAGCGATAATCTTGGACAACTGACCGCGTGTGACGTCAGCACCCGGCCTGTAGTAGCTGCCCGGACAAGGCTCATCAGTTCCTCCGCAGGGGTACCCTGAGACTATCCCTCTGCATGCGAGGCACCCTACGAAGTCGTAGAACGTAGAGCCGGAAGGCACGTCAGCGAACTGGTCACCAGAGCTACTTGTGCCAGTGGCCCTGATTATCCAGTTGCCCGAGTAAAATCCACCTGATATGCTCTCTATGGTGCCCAGGTTGTCGTTGTTGCCGAGGTTGTCATAGTCAACGCTGCTGGCATCGTTCTGTGCCGAAACCCAACTCCTCCCCTGGGAGGCTGTGGTGTCGATCGGGGAGGGGAAGGTGCGGGGGCTTACTCCTCCAGCGTTGTAAGTGTCCGAGAACCCGTAATATAAATCTCCCGGTACGCTGATGCTGATGCTCACGGGGTAGTTCTGGAACGTAGTGCCGTCGGCTACGTTGATGGTCTGACCATTCACCTGCTCTATCTTGATTGCATTAGCAGGGTTTCCGTCGGAATCCGGGTCCCGGTAGACGAGCAGGGCTACCGTCTTACCTACCAACGCGGAGGAGTTGGGCCACTTGATGCTGAGCTGCGTCAGGTTCATAGGGAAGTTGTCGGCTGGCGGTGAGGACCTGTTGAGCCAGATGGCTGCGTAGCTCGTGGTAGAGTCGGTCCACCCCACGCTGTTCTCCGCCGTCCCGTCGTCCAGCACCAGGTTCACCGCAGTCGTGCAGCTCGTCCCTTGCCCTGAGTCGGGAGGCTGGGTGTCATCAGCAGCCTTATCGTTGGGTCC
>JALZHG010000279.1 GCA_030914045.1 Chloroflexota bacterium
CGGAAGAGGTCAGCAGCGCCTGCGCCGTGCTCGAGGAGTTCGGCTGGCTGCGGCTCGAGGTGGTCAAGACCGGTGGAAGATCGGCCACAAGGCTTCGTCTCCACCCGAGCCTTAGGCAGGAGGCGTGAGTTACGAGATGCGCAATTCGATGGGGTGCCAAAAGTGCCAGAAGGGGTGCGATCAGACTTTTGGCACTTTTGGCACCTCGTCATCCTAGGGTTCTCTGAAAACAGGATCACGCGCTCAATACAGGAGGTCTTACTATTTCCTGGTTAGAGTCTCTAAAGAATCTAGGTATAGAAACCACACGTGAGGCAGAGGTCGCCACAGATCCTACCTCCTCTGCTACTGAACGTTCAGAATCCCTAATCCAACAGGGTGTCAAAAGTGCCAAAAGGGGAGACGAGGGGCTTCTGGCACTTTTGGCACCTCCTCACATTAGGAACTCAGAAAATCGCCCTCCCAGGAAGGAGCACCGAGCAGAGGGCAATTCAACACAAGAAAGACCATGGTTAGACGCCCTTAAGAGCCTGGAAGGGAAGTTAACCACGGAAGAGAAGCGGCGTACGAATACTGTGCTCTCCTCTGTGGAAAAGGTTTCAGAATGTCCAGTACAGCGGGGTGCCAAAAGTCCCTCTCCTTCACCCGAAGGAGAGGAAGCCTCTAGCGTGGGTACCACGGATGTCAAACCTATAGAGGCACGGCGAACGCTTGTAACCACCCAAAGTCAGCTTACCGAGGTGGTAGCTGACCTAAAAAATGTGAGTCTGTTGGCCTTGGACCTAGAGACTACCGGATTGGATCTGCGCAGGGATTCCATAAGGTTGCTCTCTTTGGCGACCAAGGACGCCACCTACATGGTGGACTGCGGGAGCGTGGACCCGGCAGGGCTCTTCCCCATCCTCGCCGAGGCAACCGTGGTAGCCCACAATGCCCTCTTCGACCTTGGGTTCCTCTCTTCTTTAGGGTTCGTACCCGGCAAGGTGGCGGACACGATGATCCTCTCCCAGTTGCTCTATGCAGGCTCGAAAGTGGAGCCTCTAAAGAGGGGACAAACCTCCCACAGCCTCGACTCCGTAGCACAACGAGAGCTCGGGCTAGAGCTTGACAAGGCCCACCAGAGCGGGGACTGGGGCGGCACCTTTACGCCTGAGATGGTCGAGTATGCGGCTAAGGACGTGGAAGTCCTGCTTCCACTATACGATGTTCTCAAGGCCAAGATAGAAGAAGCAGGCCTTACCTACGTCGCAGAGATCGAGCACCGAGCGCTACCGGCTGTGGTCTGGATGAGCAACGCCGGAGTGCCCATAGACGCGGACGGCTGGAGGGAGCATGCCCGAAAGGCGGAGGCAGACGCAGCACTCCAAGAAGACGAGCTAAAGGCCCTAGCACCCGAACATCAGGATGGAAAGGAGTGGAACTTCGGCAGTCACCAGCAGGTGCGGATGGTTGCCAAGCTGTTAGGCGTTGACCTACCGGACACTAGAGACGAGACACTTGCGCTTTATGCCAAGGAACACGAATTCATCGCCACACTGCGGGAATACCGCAAGGCCGCAAAGCTAGCGAGCACCTACGGTGCAGGGTGGCTAGAGAACGGATACTACAGCGACGGACGCATCTACGCCTCCTGGCGTCAACTACGGGCGGCCACAGGGCGGATGGCTTGTGATCACCCCAACCTGCAGAACATCCCTCGGAGCGGTCCCCTAAGAAGCTACATCCGTGCACCCGAGGGCCGCGTCTTCGTCATCGTGGACTACTCCCAGCTAGAGCTTAGGATTGCGGCCAAGATCTCCGGAGATAAGGAGATGCTCTCTGCCTACACTGAAGGTCGAGACCTGCACACGCTCACGGCTCAGAACCTTACTGGTCGTGAAGACGTGAACAAGGACGACCGCAAGCTAGCCAAGGCGGTCAACTTCGGGCTGCTCTACGGGATGGGAGCAAAAGGCCTCCAGGTCTACGCCCTCAAAAGCTACGGAGTGCGTATGAGCCTGGAAGAGGCCGCCCTCTACCGCATGCGTTTCTTCAAAACCTACCCTGGTCTGAAAGAGTGGCACGATCGCGAGAGGCGACTCTGGCAGCGCGGCGAAACAGAGAGCCGGACGCTCACAGGTAGACGCCGCATGGACGTCGAGAAGCTGACCGACCGCTTCAACGCGCCGGTCCAAGGTACCGGAGCCGACGGACTGAAGCTGGCGCTGGCCCTCCTGTGGGAGCGTAGGGACGAGTGTCCGGGGGCAGTGCCGATTCTCGTCTGCCACGACGAAGTGGTCGTCGAGTGCGATGTAGAGCAAGCGGAAGCAGCGAAGGCTTGGCTAGAAAAGGCGATGGTGGAGGGGATGGATAGCGTCTTGAACGGCACGGGAGAGGTGCGTGTACCAGTCAAGATCGAGGCCGAGATAGCCAGCTCTTGGGGACAGGGATAGGTACGGGACAAAGAAGACAGGCTCAGACAACGCAGAGCCACCGGATTTTGAGTCCTTCCCGTCCAGGTGCACACACTGACATGGGGGAACACGGGAAGACAAAATCACGCCTCTATTAAGGGCTCCTGTGGGGTCATAGTAGCGCGAGTCTACCCTGGCTCTGGTTGAGGTCGACAGCGAAATAAACTAGCGTGGCTACTACCGCGTGAGGGGTGTGCACCTATGAAGTCTGCACCCTCCGTTCATAGTCTTACCCCGGCACAGCGCAGCCTCCGAAAGTCTGCACGAAGATGGCACCACCATCGGCGTTATCAGCGTCAGTTCCCTTCTCCGCGATGCCCAGTACGACTGCAACACCCGATTCACGAAAAACTGGGTCGAGCAAGGTGGCCCGGTGACCTTGACTGTTCATCCAAAACGTGACGGCCGCGCGGGGCGTCGTACTACCTTGGAACTCGACGCCCCCTCGGAAAAAGCCGAAGTAGCAGTTCTCGTTTGTTGGGGGCTCGACTTCCCCCAGGCAGTAACCCGCCTCCCTGATGCGGCTCTTGGGCGTCGAACCCGTCACGGGATTAGTGTGAACCTTGCTTCCTCCACCTGCCCACCACCTGATTACATTGGCGTCCTGGGCATGCAGGCGCGCAGCAGCCTGCAACTTCAGGTTAAGGTTCAGTGTAGGGACGCCGTTGGCGGTGCGCTGTTCGTTGATTAGGCACAGTACGGCCTCCTCCGCGGCCGCCTGCGTCAGCTGAGTGGCCGGTGTGTCCGCGTTAGCACATGGCCCGGTAACTTCCCCTTCGCCAAGAGCGCTCCACGTTTGAGGTCCGACGATGCCATCGACAACCAGGCCCCTCGCGGCCTGGAAGCTTCTGACTGCTGCTGCTGTCATGGGCCCAAACTCACCATCAACGGGTCCAGGATCAAATCCTGCTCGCTGAAGTGCTCGCTGAAGCACCTCCACGGCCTCGCCCGACGAGCCTTCCTGGAGCGTAGGCCCAACTTGCATGTCCCCTCCTTGTGGTCGTGGTTACAAACCTGAATTAAAGCAGTTGGCTCAACGGTGCGCAATTGGATCGAACTTCTCATTTGAACGAGGTGTAATGAGACAGACCGAGAAGGTCAGCTCAGTGGCACAGCGGTCCCCTTCTTTCCCTTATTCACGCAACGTCGGGAAAGAGGTGCTTTTCGAGATCCGTATGCAGGATTCTGGATAACTTAGAACCCAGACGCCGCAATTCCAACTCAGAGCCTCAACCACGTCGCTTCCCTCAGCACAATATCTTGGAGGAGTGCATAAAGATGCGCTTCTTTGGATATCCCACCGCAGGTGACGAAGGGAGACTTGGCACAGACTCTCTCGATATCAGGGACGCTGAGCCTTCACCAGGATCAGCTTCATAGTCTGGCACACCGAGCATGTCGCAAGGTCCCTACTCTGTGAGGCAGTGCCAAAAGTGCCAGAAGGGTGTCCGGGAGGCTTTTGGCACTTTTGGCACCCTGCTTGGTTAGGGATTCAGAAATTTCGTCTGCAGAAGAGGAGGCAGTATCCGGACCGATCAGTTCTGCTGCGCCTGGGGTCGCTG
>JALZHG010000280.1:0-1564 GCA_030914045.1 Chloroflexota bacterium
AGCGACACCAGATAAGAGCCGATACGCGGTTTCCATGTCTAAGGTCGTTCCGATCAGCTCCGTAATGCCCGGCATGTGTTGGGCTATGCCGTTTATCGCGCCATTATTCAACAGGCGGGGGTAACCCAGCGAGACCGCGTCCTGCTCGACCTGCGTCATCCGTTTCTTTACCAGATCGATTTCGGCCTGCCTCTTGTCCACCCGCAAACATTTAATCTGCTGCACGAAACCCTCGTAGCGGAAGGCGAAGCACCTCCCCATGCGGGTACTTGCGTCGATGTCGGGATCGAGGAGCCAAGCGGCCAGCGCGCATGACTCCAGCAGCCCACGCACGCAGGTGGCGGGCGCAAGGGTCTTGGCGGGTTCGGCCATGCAGGCGGTAAACCCCATAAGGTGATCTCCCGCCGCCTCCATGGATAACATCCCGCGGTAATAAACGTCGTTAACTAAACCCGGTTCCGGGAAGCTTTTTAGTTCTAGATCCGCGATTGAATTTGCCGCAGGCTGATGGAGGTACTGGTTGAAGATCTGCCCCGTCCCGTCGTAGAGATCGTTGACGGCGGAGAGCATACCCAGAACGTCCTTGTGCGTTAATCCTTTGGCCCGACTGTTAGACATAAGTGATCTCTACGATTTCATGGCTTACGATTAGAACCCGCGGAGCCGATTGATCTAATGGTCCTGCACCTCGCCGAACTCGGGCAGCGCGTTTCCCGTCTTGACCTGTCAGGAAATCGGATTCTTTCGAACCCATGTCGTGGTCCTAATTCAGCCTTTAATCGCACTCTAAGGGCATGTTCGGGCTGCTCACCTCGGGGGGAACAGGTATCTGTTCATCGTGATAAAGACGGTGCCGACGGCCGCCAGCGTTTCGCCTATGAGCGACACGAGCACCATGTCGGCCAGCGCCATCAGCCCGAAGCCGCACAGAAACAGGATGACGAGCGTCCCCGCCGTGTTCAGCGCGACGAGGCCGTACGTGAAGTAGGTGCTCTGCCTGCGGAGCACGAGGTCCGTCCGCCCGTCCTCCACACGCAACTCGGCCTCCGCCTCCCGAACGCGCGTGGACAAGGCCCGCGGCGTTTTCCCCGGCGGCTGGTTAGCGGGAGTTACTTCATAAATCGTGCGCCCGCGCGCGGGTTCGATCTCCCTCATATAGCGTGTTCCTTGTATGCCCCACGAGCGCGGGATATACTTCGTAAGTCACGACTCCGCCGTAAGGCGGTGAAGTGATGACTAAATCAACTCCGGCGCCCACGGCGTCCGGGTCGAGAGCGTGGGGCGAGCATCGTCGGTTGGTTGGCGCCTTTTTGCGATGCTCGCCTTCAGCTTTCAACGGCCTCATTCCTTCGATCCCATCCTCGTCCTCCGCACGGCCTACGCCATGCTCTGGTGAACCTACCACGGATCGAATTTTCAATGTTTCGGGGGTGTGCGAGGTGCCACCGAGCCGCCCCGCCTCTCCGATGCCTCGCACTATAGCAGCCTGAGGGACGGCCATTTTTGCCGGGGAAATCTGCCATTTCCGGCGAACCCCATTTCCCCGTAGCAGCCTACCACCTGT
>JALZHG010000280.1:1574-4012 GCA_030914045.1 Chloroflexota bacterium
GGGTTAATTTTGCTGGCGGTGTCCAAGCCCTGTGCATAGCCTCTCGAAAGCCCGCGTTACCGAATCTTCCGTCCCGCCGAGGACAGTCATTAACACGGCACCGAAGGGCTCTTTCGCTCGAAAATTCGGCGGCCTTCCCGAGCCGATCTGGAGATTAGCACCTTCCCAGATTTAATGTTTTTGAGGGGGTCACGCACCGCCCCCTACGACACCACGGCGACGGACTAAAAGCCTTGGCAGGGCGGCCCGGCAATTATCGTAGCAACGCGCGAAACGCTCTGGAATACCCCTTTCTCAAAATAAGTTTGCTCTGATCGGATCAGCCATTCTCCATACTTCGGAGATCACGATGTCCTAACCATGTGTTTACCGACGCCCGATACAAAAAGCGCCTGACACCGGTTTCGGGGCCTCTCCAGCCTGGGGCCTCGCCAGTATCAGGCGCACTCGATGAACTTAGGGTGTATGCCGGCCCGGAAGCGCGCTCTCGAGCCGGGGCGGGCTACTGCATACAATCTTTGACCATAAAAACGTGGCCGCCGGTCTTATTCCAGCTCGGCTTTAGGAGCGAAACCACGCTTGGGACTTATTGCCGAGCGGCATCACGACCCGGGTTAAGAGTCTTCACCGGGCGGCTTCTCGTCTACCGGAATTTCGAAACCCAAGGGCTCTAGGTTTGTGACAAAAAAGCTGCCGCGACTTCCCTTCTTCGGCCCCTCTATGTACCGAACCAAGGTCCTCGCGGGCATGCCCGACTCCGCGGCACCGACCGACTCCACGAACACCCGCTCGCCGTCCGAGGTTCGGCAGAATTGGCCCACCAGTTTCTGTAACGATTCATCTTTCATGAGTGATCATTGCTGCCCGTCGTTGATGACGACCGACACGTCCGTCGTGCCCGTCAACTCACACCCGAACGTCCTCGGGTACTACCTCAAGTACGTCAGGTGGACGGCACGTAGGGTACTCCTACCGTCATATTCCGGGCTTGTTATAGTCCACCTGTCTCCTTGAGCGGGCCTAGGGCCAGGCGAGGAATGTCGGTTTCGCAAACGAAGCACAAATATAAACTGTATATACTGTTTGCATGTTTACTGCCGGGCGGGCGGCCGCTTTTTCACGAGGGGCCTCCCCGTCTTCACCCGCTGCAGTTTCCCGAACAGGCTCGTCAGTTCCCTGTCCGGCATGGCTTCGAGTGCCGCGAGCCCGGCGCGCAGCACCTCGCTCTTGTTGGCGCTGATGCCCGCCTTCATGCAGCGCGTTTTGATCCGGGAGATCAACTCGTATTCATCCCCCGGGATGGTGAAACTGTCCCGGATGACCTTGCCTGTCCCGTTGGGAGGCGGCTGCGGCGGCTCCGGCCGCGAGGATGATTTCCCCCTCCCCAGCGCGGACTCGGCTTTCTCGAACCGGCTCCTCACCGCTTGCTCTTCGGCCTTGAGCGAAGCTCCCAGCGCGCTTTTCATGTCCTTCTTGGGCATGGCTATTCCCTCCCGTCCCCGCCGGCGGATTTGCCGGCCTTGCGCCGCAGGAGCGCCAGAATCTCGTCGGTGAGTGCCTCGATCTCCTCAACGGCCGCCGCCGCCTTGCTACCGAAATCGTGAACGGTCTGGCCGAAGACAGCCGACTGGCGGTAGACCTGCCGCTGGCGCATGTAGGTCCGGCAAATGTCAATTCCGAACTCCGGGAGCACTTCCAGGGCTTCTTTGGCGAGCATCGTGTTCGGCTGGAGCTGGTTGATGACGAGGCGCGAGCGCAGTTCCTCGTTGATGTCCGAGACGTTGCCGATGACCTCGCGGATGCCGACGGCCGCCCACATATCTAGGGGGGAGGGAATTACCGGCACCAGCGCCAGATCGGCGACGAGGAGGGCACTCTGCGGCACGGGCGAGTCGGCCGCCGGCGGGCAGTCGATGATGATGTACTGGTAGTCTGGGATGAACTTCTTGACCTCGCGGTGGACCTTGGTGCTGGCGGCGCTCAGGCCGACGACCGAGGCGGGGAAGGGCTTCTCGTCGCCGGCGGACGCTGCCCACCTGGTGGCAGTGCCTTGCGGGTCAGCATCAACGACGAGCACCTTGTGTCCGCGGCGGGCGAGAGCGCCGGCGAGTTGCATACTAAGGGTGGTCTTTCCCGACCCGCCCTTCTGGTTCACGATGCTGATGATTTTAGCCGGCATTTGGGCGCTACGTGCGTTCAGGACGTATGAACAGTATAGACACTTTTCCGGATTTTGGTAGTGGCTCAGTCTGAGGCATGGCCGAACCGCCGGAGTAGGGTTAACCCGTGCATAGCCGCTGCTAATCTCACGTCCCGTCGCTCCCTTCGGGTTCATCAGTTTCCGCCGCGGTCAGAGACTGACATAACGATCCAAATCGTTTCTGCCAGTCCGGGTTCTCGCCAGATTTCGCGATCAGCCCTTTCGTCCGGTCCTGATC
>JALZHG010000093.1 GCA_030914045.1 Chloroflexota bacterium
CGCAGCAGACCAGGCGTATAGGCAGCTACTTCTTCTTCAATCCCGGCAGCGTCGGTATGCCTTACAACCGCCACCTCTCCGAACACGAGTTCCACCTGGACCCCTGGGCCGAATATGCGGTGCTAAGCTCACGTCTGGGCAGCCTCAGCCTCGACTTGCGCCGCGTCTCTTACGACGTGCCGCGTCTGCTCGACATCTACAAGAGCAGTGGCAGGCCCCACGGTGAGGGTATCATGGCCCATTGGGCGAAGGGGTTGAAACGTAATGAGTGGTGAGTGCTGAGTGATGAGTAGGAGACGAAACCGCAAAGGCGCAAAGAGCGCAAAGGTTACGCTAAGAAGATGATGGTTTGGATAGGTGCCACTCGTCACTCGAAGCTATCTCATTGATCCAGAGTCTGAGAAGAGCACATGAGCCTCACTCTGTCATTTCAGACGGAGTGAGAAATCTCGTCCTCCACGAGGATGTTTCTGCTTTCTTGTGCTACAGAGTGACTACAAGAAAGGGGTTACTTGTGTGCTGAGGGACGAGATTTCTCACTCCGTTCGAAATGACAGAGTGGGGCCTTGCTGTTTGTATGCGGCTCTGATATTTGTGAGATATCTTCTATTCACTCGTCACTCGTCACTCATCACTGCTAGTGGGGCACGCTATGCCGCGTTTGGGTGGACTTTGGCGTAACGCGCAGTTTGTCAGGCTGTGGGGGGCGCAGACGGTGTCGCACCTGGGGTCTCAGGTGACGTTGCTGGCGCTGCCCCTTACGGCCGTGCTGGTGCTGGGGGCCTCGCCCGCCGAGATGGGGCTGCTGGGTGCCGCCGAGTTCGCGCCCTGGATGCTGGTGGGGCTGTTCGCGGGGGTATGGGTGGACAGGCTGCGCAGGCGGCCCATCCTCATCGCGGCGGACCTGGGCAGGGCGCTCCTCCTCCTGACTGTGCCCTTGGCCGCGATGCTGGGGCAGTTGAGCATGCCCTTGCTGTACGTGGTGGCCTTCCTGGCGGGCATACTCAGCGTCTTCTTCGAGGTGGCCTACAACGCTATCCTGCCTTCCCTGGTGCGGCGCGACGAGCTGGTGGAAGGCAACAGCAAGCTGCTTTCGAGCGCCTCCGCCGCCGAAATCGCGGGGCCTGGGTTGGCTGGTGGACTGGTGCAGTTGGTGACGGCGCCCATCGCGCTTGCCCTGGACGCGGTGTCGTACCTGGTTTCGGCGTTGTTCGTGGGGCTGATCCGCATAAAGGAACCGGAGTCCGCGCCGAGGAACGAGCGGAACATGACGCGGGAGGTGCGCGAGGGGTTGCGTGCGCTGCTGAAGAACCCTTTGCTCCGGGCGCTGGTTATCGCCTCCACAGCCGCCAATTTTGTGCTGGCGGTGCACACTACCCTGCGCATCCTCTATGCCACCCGCGAGTTGGGGTTAGAGCCAGCGTTGTTGGGGCTGATATTCGCGCTTGGGGGTGTGGGAGGCTTGCCTGCGGCGCTGCTGGTGGGGAGAGTTACCCGCAGATTCGGCGTTGGTCCGACCATCGTGGCTGCCGACCTGATTATGGGCGTGGGTGGGCTTCTCTTTCCCATTGCTGTGGGGCCGCTGCCGTTCGTGGTGGGGGTGCTGGTGCTGGGCATGCTGCTCTCCAGCCTGGGTGCGATGACCTACATCATCACGGTGGGTAGCCTGCGCCAATCGATCACTCCGCACCGTTTGCAGGGCCGGGTGTCGGCAAGCGCACGGTTCATCAGCCGCAGCGCCTACCCGGTGGGGGCAATAGTGGGCGGTTTGCTGGGCGAGTGGCTGGGGCTGCGGCTTACGCTCGGGCTAGCCAGTGCCGGTTCGTTGCTGGTGACGCTCTTTTTGTGGCTTTCGCCCATAGGACGGCTTCGGGAGCCACCCGCGCCGCATGAAGATGCGTTGGTGTCACCGGGGGAGGCGCGCGGGGCGGGTGGCATATCGGAATAGCCTCCGGCGGAAATAGCCTTTACTTTGTCCTGGTGATATAATCAGGCGGAAGACGTGCAAGCATAGATATAGAACCTGCTGAACGATTTTTCCCAGGTCAGCAGCCGTATTGTCGTCCGTGAGAAGGACGATAGTCTATAGCCGACAGGAGTCTTTCAGCGTCCAGCATCCATCGTCCAGGGAGGCTCTATGGCAGTTAAGCCGGTACTAATGACTGTAGATGACGACCCGGAGGTGTTGCGGGCGGTAGAGCGTGACCTGCGCACCCACTACGGTAACAGGTACCGCGTGCTAGCTGCCGATTCGGGGGCGGAGGCTCTCAGCACGGTGGAGCAACTGACGGTGCGCAACCAGCCGGTGGCCCTCTTCCTGGTGGACCAGCGGATGCCGCGCATGACCGGGGTGGAGTTCCTGGAGAAGGCTATCGACTTCTTCCCCGAGGCCAAGCGCGTGCTGCTTACCGCCTACGCCGACACCGATGCCGCCATACGCGCCATCAACACCGCCAGGGTTGATTACTACCTCATGAAGCCCTGGGACCCGCCGGACGAGCGCCTATACCCGGTGGTGGACGACCTGCTGGACGACTGGCAGGCAGGTTACCGCCCCGCCTTCGAGGGCATACGCATCGTGAGCCATCGCTGGTCGGCCCGCGCCCACAACCTGAAGGACTTCCTCGCCCGCAACCAGATTCCCTACCAGGTGCTCGATATCGAGACCGACGAGCAGGCGCAAAAGCTGGTAGAACTCGCGGGCGCGGGCATGGACAGGCTGCCGCTGGTGCTTTTCCCCGACGGCACCCACATGGTCGATCCCGAGCCGCTTGAGGTGGCGGGGAAGCAGGGCATACGCACGCGCGCCGGGACCGAGTTTTACGACCTGGTGATCGTGGGAGGCGGCCCTGCCGGTCTGGCGGCGGCGGTGTACGGTGGCTCGGAGGGGTTGCGCACGCTGATGGTCGAGCGGGAAGCGCCGGGCGGGCAGGCGGGCACAAGCTCCCGTATCGAGAACTACCTGGGCTTCCCCTCGGGGTTGAGTGGGGCCGAGCTGGCCCGTCGCGCCCTGGCCCAGGCTACGCGCTTCGGGGTGGAAGTGGTGCGGTTGCAGGAGGTGTCGGGCGTGAAGGTGAACGACCCCTATCGCACCGTGCGGTTCACCGACGGCTCGGAGGTTACCTGTTACACGTTGCTGGTTGCCACCGGGGTGCAGTACCGCAAGCTGGACGCGCCGGGTGTGGACAGGTTGCTGGGCGCGGGCGTATTTTACGGCGCGGCGATGACCGAGGCGATGGCCTGCAAGGGGCAGCACGTTTACATCGTGGGCGGGGCCAACTCGGCGGCGCAGGCGGCTCTGTACTTCGTCAACTACGCGGAGGACGTTACGCTGTTGGTGCGCGGCAACTCGCTGGCGGCGGGCATGTCGCAGTACCTCGTGGACCGCATCGAGAGCAGCCCCACCATCCACGTGCGCCTCAATTCGAGCGTGGTGGCGGTGGACGGCGATACGAGCCTGAAGAGCATAACGATAGCCGACTCCTCTACGGGGCGGAACGAGACAGTGGACGCGAGCGCCATGTTCATCTTCATCGGTGCGATGCCGCGCACCGATTGGCTGGATGGCGTGGTGCAGCGCGACAGGAACGGCTTTGTGCTGTCCGGCCCCGATCTGATGCAGGACGGGCAACGTCCGAAAGGCTGGACCCGCGAGCGCGACCCGTTCCTATTGGAAACCAACGTGCCGGGCATATTCGTGGCAGGCGACGTGCGGCACGACTCGGTGAAACGCATCGCCTCCGCGGTCGGTGAGGGCGCGATGGCGGTGGCGCTTATACATAAGTACCTGGCCGAGGTGAGGTAGGGACGATGGACGATGGACGATGGACGATGGACGATGGACGATAGTAGAGACGTAACCGCCAAGACGCCAAGAACGCGCCAAGGTTTAGGATTGTTCGGAGGGGTGCTGAGTGATACTATCTACTCAGTCCTCAGTCCTCAGTCCTCATCACTCCGATCGTCCATCGTCTATCGTCCATCGTCTGAAAAGCGAGGTTGAAGAATGACAGAAGAGACATTAGAGTGCTCGCATGTGAGCGAGATACAGCGTGTGCGGCCCAGCGCGAGGGGTTGTGAGGACTGCCTCAAGATTGGGGATGAGTGGGTGCACTTGCGCGAGTGCATGACCTGCGGGCACATCGGGTGCTGCAACGACTCGAAGAACAAGCACGCCACCGGGCACTTCCACGCTTCGGGCCACCCGATCATCAAGTCCTTCGAGCCGGGGGAGGACTGGGGTTGGTGCTACGTGGACGAGGTCTATTTCGAGCACCTGCCCGCACGCTAAACGCGGAAATAAATGAATAATGTGCTTATATGGAACCGTGCGCCAGCCGACTACGTTCCAGAAGTAGCTCAATAGGCAAAGTTGAGCTATCCTGAGCTGTCTTTCACGTAGAGGGGCCTGTATGGAAAGCACGCCGCCTGGGGTAGTGCCGAACGCCACCCGTAGCAAAGTCCGCCGCATTTATGTTGTAGCCGGGCTGTTCGCTTTGCTCCTGGTGGTTGCCCTCGTTTTCATCGTGCCTGCCATGCGGGGACCAATCAGCATAGAGCCTCAACCCTCTCACGGCATAGTAGAGCTTGCAACCAGCTACAAGCACCTGCAAACCCTCGGTCAGCAGGGCGTGCCCCCGGCGTGGGGACGTGACGGCCGGGGCATGGCTACCTACTCGGACGATAAGGTGCAGTTGTGGGAGTTCGATGGCGATAGGCTATGGGAGCGGGGCAGTCTCTCCATAGAGGGCGTTCAAGGGATGTTGTGGTCCACAGATGGCGGCATGCTGGCTGTGCATTCCGTGGACGCTTCCAACATGCCACCCGCGCCCGGCTCCTATGCTATTCCTGAAACTCCCTGGCTACCTGGTTACGGCTATATCACTCCTACACTAACATTGATCGATCCTGAGGATGCTAGCGTCCGGCATTCAACTGACCTTGCTCCGCCCAAGGACCTCCCGCCCCTGTTGGAAGGCAGCCCCGGCTGGCGGTGGGTAGAGAGCGACTTCCGGTTACTTGGCTGGACCGATAGCGGGCGGAGCTTGGTGTTCCTGTACAACCTGGGTGCTATAGATGACTGGGGCGCTTATGGCAAGATACAGTTCGCGAGGATAGTTGGCTACCAGGTGTGGGACGTGCAAACGGGCAAACTCGTCAGGGACCAGGTGATGAGTGGGAGCACGAACCCTTCCCCATACCGTACCACCTTGTACGATGCAGCACTCTCACCGGACGGCCGCACCATGGCTTTCGCCCTTCGCGACGAGAATCCCGCCCCTGGCATGCCCTTTGACCCTGACCTTAGCCTCGAGCTGTGGGATGTGGCCGCCGGACAGCGCAAGCACAGCGTACCCGGACTGAAGGCTGAGTACGGGCTTGATCCTCAGAAACCGTGGCGCAAAATGGAGTGGTCGCCGGACAGTGCTACTCTTTACGTAGCCACCAAAGCCTCGGTCCAGGTCGTAAATGCCTCAAGGGGCAACGTGGAGCGCCAACTGCCGGACGTTATACCCCCTACTAGCACTCCCACGATCATCCCTACGTGGATTCCTACCAGCTTACCGCAAGCTCCGCCGAGGCCGATGCCCATTTCGACGGGCGGACCCATCGTGGCGACTCCGACTTCTATCGTGTCCATTCCGCCGGCAGTGTCCGATTTCTTCCGGTCTCTCTTGCCGAAGCCTCGGTCGGCCCCCGCGCCCACGATTGCTCTGGACCCCAATTACTACGCGCCTGTCATTGGCATGGCGCTCTCCCCAGCGGGAGACGTGCTGGCGGTGCACGATTTGCGCGTAATCCGGCTCTGGGATACGGCGACCGGCGAGTTGAAACTGTTCGCAGAAGTACCGGAGCAGATACCCGTGTACACCTGGTCGCCCGCAAACTCGCCTGCTCCTCCCCCGGTAGTTGCCTGGTCCGCGGACGGACGGCTGCTGTCGAGCCTGCTCATGATGGGTGGATCGAGGGTGTGGCTGATAGACCCCGACACCGGAAAACCGCTGAAGCCGTTGGGCAAACCTGCTTCAGCAATCAACTGGTCGCCCTATACGAACCTGCTTGCCATATCATCTGGGAGCGGGTCCGCTGGGGGTGTGTTGGAGCTATGGCACACCAAAGACGCCGCTACCATGCAGGTTACCCCCGGTAGTAGCGGCGTACCATAGATTGATCTTCTGTTGCCCTGTTGCTTCTGCTAACCCACCAGCAGCGTGGTCGCGCCGTCTATCCAGATCTCGGTGCCGCTGATGTGGCTCGACTGGTCGGAGGAGAGGAAGGCCACCAACTCGGCTACCTGGCTCGCCTTGCCCGGCTCGCCCCTCGTGAGGGGGATGGTGCCCTCCGGGTACTCGGCCGGCTCCTTCTCTTCCTCCACTTCGCGCACCTCGGTGCTTTCCTCGATGTTCGTCTCAATCGCGCCGGGGCAGATCACGTTCACGCGGACCTTGTGCTTGGCAAGCTCCAGCGCCACCATCTTGGTGAAGGCCACCTGGGCCGCCTTGGAGCTTGAGTAGGCGGTCGCGCCGGTGTTGCTGAACATGCGGGTGCCGTTCACCGAGGAGGTGACGATCACCGAGCCACCCCGTTTTTTGAGGTAGGGCACGGCGTACTTCACCGTTAGGAATGTGCCCTTCAGGTTGATGCTGAGGGTCTTGTCCCACTCGTCAGGCTCAAGCTCCTCTAGCGGCGCCCACACGCCGTTGATGCCCGCGTTGGCGAACACGATGTCAACGCGGCCCCACTTGTCCGCGATCTGCTGGACGGCCTGTAACATCTGCTCGGGCTGCGACACGTCGGCTACTATGGGTATCGCTTCACCCCCGCTACGCTCGATCTGCTTTACCACCTTTTGCAGGTCTTCTTCGTCGAGGCCGAGCGCGCCTACTTTGACGCCCTCTTTGCCGAGCAGGAGTGCGGCTGCGCGACCTATGCCCGAACCCGCACCCGTTATGAACGCTACTTTGCCTTTTAGGCCGGTAAGTTCCATTTGTTTCTCCCTAAGCTGTTTAGTCTCCCCCACATATTGGTCGCCTAACAAAGGGCAAGAGGTATGCCAGTGGGTAATTCGTTGACTGCATGGACGGCAACTTCAGCACCGAAAGGAGACGCAGTGATTATTCCATAGACAGCTGCTAACACGTAAATGTTTATGAGAAAGCGCAAAGTGTAGAGGGTGACTGGGAGGTTGTTGAGCCGAGGAGGCAGACGCGGCTCTCTTTAAGGGATGTATTAGGGAGACTTATCATATGGGCAACCGATATGCGCTCCTCATAAGCCTGGTTGTACTGGGATTGGTTGGCATACCCCTGTGTTACTATTTTGTCCTCTTACCTTTAGGGATGCAATGAGCGCCAAGTATCCGCCACGAACATTATTACTTTATTGCACCGCAGTGGCCAAGAACTAATTTCATGATACTGTTGTATTTTGTAGAATGTGGGTATGTCAGAATGCATCTGGGGCAGTAATCTGCGTTGGGTAATTAGCGTGTGCTACGTCCAGCGCTACCTGAGACGAGGGGTGTAGTGTGATAGTAAACCATATAGCGAGGTGGGATGGGACGCGGTGGTCGGCGCTGGGGGAGGGGTTGGGGTTGCATGGTATTGTGTACGCGGTGGCGGTGAGCGAGGCGACCGGGGACGTGTATGCAGGCGGAGTGTTCAATCAGGCGGGTGGTGTGCCTGGCACCAAACGCCTTGCGCGGTGGGATGGAACGCGGTGGCATGACGTTGGGAGTGGGATAGGAGAGGGTAAGTGGTGGTGGGTTAATGCTATTGCTGTCAGCGGGACGGATGTATATGTTGGAGGGACATTCGGGCGGGTGGGAGGCGTGAAGACAGGGTGCATTGCCAAATGGGACGGCAGGGAGTGGTCGGGCTTGGGGGGCGGGCTAGGTGAGTTTGACCCGAAGGTGAAGGCTCTCGCGGTCAAGGGGAGCGATGTATACGTGGGGGGCATCTTCAGCCATGCGGGAGGGGTGGAGGCGAGGAATATCGCGCGGTGGGACGGCAGGGATTGGCACGCGCTCGGCAGCGGCAAGAGGGGCAGCGGCGGCACCCGGGCAGACTGGGTTGAAGATATAGCGGTCAAGGGGAGGGATGTATATATTGGTGGGGCATTCATCGAGGCGGGAGGGAGGACTGCCCGATATTTAGGCCGCTGGGACGGAGAAACCTGGCACGAAATCGGTGGGGACGACCGAAACCCGGTCGTGGGGTCAGTTGCCTCCCTCACGGTATGGGGCGAGGATGTGTACGCGGGTGGGCATTGGACCCATTACCAGATGCCGATGAACTGTTTAGCGAAATGGGATGGGCGAGCCTGGGGTGACCTGGGCGAGGTTACCAGCGACACTGTGTGTGCGATCAGGGCGAGCCGCGATTATCTTTACATTGGGGGATGGTTCAACGCGCCCGGCAGGTATATAGCGCGGTGGGACGGCAGGGAGTGGTCCAGTATGGGGAGTGGGACTAACCACCGAGTTTATGCGATTGCGGTGAACGAGGCTACAGGGGAAGTGTACGCAGGTGGGGCATTCACTGAGGCAGGCTGAGTAGATGCGATGGAGGAGCCTGCGCGTATCAGGGCCTGCGTCGGTTAGGCTGCTTACTATTAGTTGTCAAGGTTCGGAGCTATAACACCCCACGTGCTACACTCGTTATCCTTATTGACAGTGGGTATACAGCATGGTATAGTTGCCATTGCCGCGCCCACACCGTTGTGGAGTGAGGTCTTGGGTTACCCCGTGTGAACCCGGCCTTGTGAGAGCGCGTACATCGAGGACCTACTTTCTGTAGCCAGGGAGGGTGTTTTGGCGGTAACAATTGACCTGTCGGGCAAGATAGCCCTGGTGACGGGTGGCGGGCGCGGCATTGGCCGGGCTACCGCCCTCAAGCTGGGGGAGGCGGGGGCCAGGGTCGCCATCAACTACAACGCCAGCGAGGCACCGGCGCGCGAGGTCGCGGACGCGATTGCAGCCGCGGGCGGGCAAGCCGACATCTTCAAGGCCGACGTGAGCAACGCCGGAGAAGTGGATGCCCTGGTGAGCGGCATCACGAAAGAGTGGGGCCGCATCGACATCCTGGTAAACAACGCGGGCATCACACGCGACAACCTGATGATGAGGATGTCCCAGGACGAGTGGGACGCGGTGCTCGACACCAACCTGCGCTCGGCCTACTTCACCAGCCGCGCAGTGTTGCGGAGCATGCTCCGCAACCGCTGGGGCCGCATTATCAACATCTCCAGCGTGGTGGGGCTAACGGGCAACGCAGGGCAGGCCAATTACGCGGCGGCCAAGGCGGGCCTGATAGGGTTTACCAAGTCGCTCGCCAAAGAGGTGGGCAGCCGCAACATCACAGCCAACGCCGTGGCCCCCGGCTTCATCGAGACCGACATCACCGCCGGGCTGCCCGACGCCCTCAAAGCCGACATGCTCAAGGTAATTCCCGCCGAGCGCTACGGCCAGCCCGACGACGTAGCCAACGTGGTCCTCTTCCTGGCATCGGACCTCGCGGCCTACGTCACCGGCCAGGTGGTGAACGCCGACGGCGGCATGGTCATGTATTGAGTAGGAATTTGGGATTTAGGAATTCGGATTTCGGATTTAGTTGAATTCGAGCAAATCCTAATTCCCAAATCCCAAATCCCAAATTCCCCAAAAGGGTAGCTATGCAAAAGATTAGCTTTGTTTTTCCGGGGCAGGGGTCGCAGTTCGTGGGCATGGGGAAGGAAGTGTACGAGCGGTCGGCGGCGGCACGCGCGGTGTTCGAGGAGGCCGACCGGGTGCTGAACTTCCCCGTCACGGAGCTGTGCTTTTACGGGCCCGCGGACCTGCTCAACGATACTCAGTACGCGCAGCCTGCCATCCTCACGGTGAGCGTGGCTTACCTGGAGGCTATGCGTGAGAAGCTGCGGGAGAGCGGCACGCCTATAGAGCCGTACTACGTCGCGGGGCACTCGCTGGGCGAGTACACGGCGCTGGTGGCGGCGGGGTCGCTGCAATTTGCCGACGCGCTCAGGCTGGTGTGGGAGCGGGGCCGCCTGATGAAAGAGGAAGGGGAGAAGCGTCCCGGCGGCATGGCGGCGGTGATAGGGCTGGCCGACGACCGGCTCAAGGAAGTGGTCGAGGAGGCAAGTTCGGAGGGCGTGGTGGTGATCGCCAACTCGAACTCCCCGGTGCAGACGGTGATTTCGGGTGAGATACAGGCGTTGCTCAAGGCGATGGAGCTTGCCAAGGACGAGGGTGCGGCCCGCGTGGCGCGCCTGGCGGTGAGCATCGCGTCCCACTCGCCGCTGATGCAGCAGGCAGGCACGCAGTTGTCGGCGGTAATCAACAACATCAAGCTCACCGACCCGCTTGTGCCGCTGGTAGCTAACATCACCGGGCAGGCGCTCACCACCGCCGAGGATATCAAGCGCGAGCTCAGCGACCAGCTTTGCAAGCCTGTGGCCTGGGTCGCCTCCGTCAGGCAGATGGTGGAGGGCGGGGTCAACACGTTCGTGGAGATCGGGCCGGGGCAGGTGCTTTCGGGGCTGATAAAGCGCATCTCGGCTGACGTGCAGGTGGTGAAGCTGGAGGACTTGATGCGAGGGGATACGCCACAGGAGACTCCCGTGGGTGCATTAGGATAGCGCATCAGTCCTGGTACGGTTACAAAGGCTGAACAGAGTTAAGAATGTATAGGAGCAGGCTGGTGATAGCCTGCTCCTATTGTTTTTCACATGTCTCTCAGGGCTGGCGGCCTGAGAGGTTACTTGATCTCTTTGTGCAAGTTAACATATTTACGCCCAAACGTCTACTGCCTAACTATCGGCAGGTGCTACTTCCTCACGGCGTCTGGCAGCCTGGGAAGAAGGCCAGGGACACGAACTTGGCGGACTGCCCTCTCGTCACGTTGCTCGCGGGGCGGAAGTACGTGCCGGGGCAAGGCTCACCGACGCGTCCGCAACCATACCCGCTTACCACACCCCGCTTGGCTAGCCGCTCTATATACTGCCAGAAGGTGTCGCTGTTCGGCACGTCTTCGAAGCTCCTGGTGCTTTCGGGCACCACCTCGTTGAAGTCCGCGGCTTCCGAGACGAACTTGGACATTTGCCCCCTGGAAACCAAGGCGTCCGACAGGAAGCAGGGAGCTCCGGTGCCGGGGCACCTGTCGGCGCTGTTGTAGCCCGACACCACGTTGCGCGAGGCCAGGCGCTGTATGTAAATGTAGAAGGTGTGGCTGGCCGGTACGTCGGTGAAGGTGACCTCCGAGTGCGCCTCTGAGAACCCGGCGGCATTGGACACTATCTTAGCCATCTGACCACGGGTGATGTTGTCTCCCGGTCTAAAGCAGGGTGGCCCAGTCTCCGGGCACCTGGCCGCTGAGGTGTACCCGCCCAGCACCTCTCTACACGCCAGGCACCGCACGTTCTCGTAGAAGTTGTTGCTCGGTGGTACATCGGTGAACTCGATAGTACAAGCCGTAGGCACAACCGCCGTGTTCGTCTTCGTCGGCACAATGGTGGATGTGGCAGTACTGGGCACCGAGGTCGCCGTGGCAGTACTGGGCACCGAGGTGGCAGTGCTGGGCATTGAGGTCGCCGTGGCAGTGCTGGGCATTGAGGTGGCAGTGCGCGTTGCAGTCGCGGAGGCAATAGCCGTAGACGAGGGCGTACTGGTGGCTGGTGGAAGCTGCCCATCGGCGTACCGTGCCAGGGCAAAGTCCCAATTTGCTCCTACCTGTGTGTACCCACCTGCTACGATTCTGCCGTTGGACTGGACGCCTATGCCGAGAGCCGCGCTATTGTGCAGGAAATCGGTAGAGTACCGGCCCGCGCTGCCGAAGCCAGGGTCCAGTTGCCCTAGCTCGGTGTACCGAGCGAGACCAAAGTGGAACCTAGAGTACGTGCCATCAAATAAGGCGGCATGCCCGGCCGCAACTATGAGGTTGCCTGGCTGAATATGTATGGCGTTGATTTGGTCGTTGTCGCTGGCGAAATCGGTAACTACTTTGCCTCCGTTGCCGAAAGTAGCATCGATGCTGCCACTAGAATCGTAGCGAGCCAGGGCGAAGTTTGAGTTCTCAAAGGAACCTGTGCTCCCGGCAGCCACGATCTTATTATCCGTCTGCACCGCCAGAGCGTAGATTGCTGTGCCATTGTTCCCGAAGCTGGTAGTGACTTTGCCGTTGGTGCCGAAAGTCGTATCGATGCTGCCGTTGGTGTTGTAGCGGGCTAGAGCAAAGCCAAGGCAGGCAGATGGCAACGACCCACACGCAAATCCTCCAACCAGGATCTTGCCGTCAGGCTGGACTGCCAGTGCGGAAGCGCCATCGCTTCCGCCCGCGAAGTCGGTCTCCACTTTACCACCGTCGCCGAATGTCGGGTCGAGGATACCATTTGGAAGGTAGCGAGCCAAAACGAAGATAGGGAGGTAGGCCGAAGGAGTGTACACTGCACCCGCTACGAGGATGCTGTTATCGGCTTGCAAAGCAATAGCATTGAGGCTATCACCGGCTCCATAGAAGTCTGTGCGCGTTTTGCCCTGGGTACCGAAGCTCAGATCGAGGGTGCCATCTGTATTGTAGCGCGTCAGGGCGAAATCGATACCGCTTGGGTTAGTATTGGTGTGAGTCTGGCCGGCCACCACTATTTGCCCTGTGGACTGGACTGCCACGACCTTTGCCTCGTCGGCGCTGGCGTCAAAGTCCGTGACCACCCTTCCTTGAGCGCCGAACTGGGGGTCTAGCTGACCACCCGGTAGGTAGCGTGCTACGGCAAAATCATGGTCGATGAATGTGCAATGTTGATTCAAGCAGCCTGATTTCACCCTGCCTACAGCAACGATCTTGTCGTCGCTCTGCACTGCTATAGAACCCCCTGGATTGTTCCCGCTCGAAACAACAGTATCGACCAACTTGCCGTCGCTATCGAATGTCTCGTCCGCTTCACCATCAGCGGTGTAGCGAGCCACACCCACGAGGCTTCCTGCGCTGCCTGCTGCAACCAGGTTGCCCTGGTTGTCTGACATTAACTCTCGTGCCCAGTCTCCGCTGTTTCCGAAATCGGTCATGGCAATACCATCATCGTCCGTACCATCGCCGTCACCGAATGTAGGATCAAGCTGGCCCAGGGAGGTATAGCGCATGACCACGAAGTCGAAGCTCGCTCTGAAGGTTGTGCCTGCGGCTACGATCTTAGTCCCCTGTACGTAAAGGTCTGCTACGTATTCATAATCAGAGGGTGCCAATGTCGTGATGGCGGTCCCGCCGGTGCCAAAGTCACCATCAATACTGCCGTTGGCGTTGAAACGTGTGATAGCGAAGCTCGTGGAAGACGTGTACGCGTTGGTAGTCCCGCCGGCAAGTATCTTGCCGTCCGGCTGAATGGCTACGCTCGAGGCGGCCCCCTGGGGATTGCTAATCGCCGTTCCATCGCCGTCGAACGTAGAGTCGGGCGTGCCATCAGAGTTGTACCGCGACACGCTAAAGTATCTAACCGAACCTCCATTTTCGGTGCGCGACGTTTCTCCGACGATTACCAGCTTTCCATCGCTCTGCACCTCCATATCGCTGACCCTGCACAGACACGTAGGCGCGAGCGACCGATGACCTTGCTCTCCAAAATCCATGTCAGGGCTGCCGTCGGGGCTGTAACGTGCAAGCACAGCGCCGGAGTATTCTATGTTACCCACAGCCACTATCTTGCCGCCCGCCACCAGCCTGAGACTTTCGATAGAAGAGGCTTCGTTACCGAAGTTGGTTATTACCTTTCCACCCGCGCCAAAGGTGAGATCGAGGCTACCGTCGGGGTTGTACCGTGCCATGCCGAATTTGTCCTTGTAGCCGCCGCCGTATGCCGCTCTTGTAGCGCCGGCAGCTACTATCTTACCGTCGGGCTGGATTATCACCGTTCGCGCTACATCCTCGGACCCCTGGAAGTCGGTAGCCACTTTACCGCCGATGCCGAACGCGCTATCCAGGCTTCCATCGAGGTTGTAGCGCGCCAGGAAGAAATCCCTGGATACGGAGTCTGTCCTGAATTCCGATGAGCCGGCCACAACTATTTTGCCGTCGGACTGCACCGCCGCACCCCAAATCTCACCTACGCCTGCGACGGGAAAATCGGTGATTACCTTGCCCTCTTGCCCGAAGGTGGGGTCCAGAGCGACCACTGTGCCCACTGACTGCGGGTTCGCGCGGTCGTAGGGACTAGCGGCGTCGCCAATATTCAGCGCGTGAGCAGACTGACGGAACAATATGAGGGCGGCAATTACAATTGCAACACTAAAGAACAGGCCATATAGGCGCTTGCGCTGTAAACTCCAAGTGGCGGGCAACTTACGGCTCCTTCGCGGTAGCTTGCTAGGAATATGAGTAGAACGGACCACGAAAAAATAGGACGCTCTATTGGCAGCCATGTCGAGCATAGCAGTCGCCAAAGAGCGCCTACCTATAGTGAGCACAAGATAATTATACCAACATGTAAGTTAAAGAGCAAAAGCCGTATGGGGCTTGGTTGACTGAACTAGAGGTTAGCTGTCTGTCTATCCACCTTCATCCTTGCTAATGGGAGTAGCTGCTGTGTCAGTCACCGACGTGCGGGCGGTGGGATACTGGCCTTCTCTGCGTCGTCAGGATATACTTGTAGTTGCACAAACACTGCCGAGGTGATGCTATGGACGACGTGCTGGACCAAATACGCGCGGTGCTCTCGACCACTGCCGACCACTGGTTGAACCTGACCGCGAAGCTGCCCGAAGACCTGTTGCGCCGCGCGCCCGCTCCCGGCGAGTGGTCGGCCTATGATTGTCTGAGCCACCTGCTCGATACGGAGTCGCCCATCTTTCCCGCCCGCGTGCGCTCGCTGCTGGCCGGGGAGGACTTCGAGGCGTTTGATCCCGACACCCAGGGCAGCAATCGTGGCAGTCAAACCACCGCTCAACTTGCCGCCACTTTCGCGCGTTGTCGCGCCGAGAACCTGGCGTTGCTGGAGCGAGTTACCCCGTCCGACCTGGACCTTACGGCTCGGCACAGCGAGCTTGGCACCGTGACGCTGGGGCAGTTGCTCCATGAGTGGGCGGCCCACGACCTGATGCACACCGTGCAGGCGGAGCGCGCCTTGATGCAGCCGTTCATCCAGGGCACAGGGCCGTGGCGGCCTTACTTCCAGCACCACGATTTGCAGACCGACCTGCAAGAGTGGGCGGCGCGCTAGACGAGTTGTCGAAACTATATTCGGTGGGTGGTCATATGCAGAATAACAGGCGAGTAGTAGTTACGGGGCTGGGCGCGGTCACGCCGGTGGGCAACACCGCCGAGGAGACCTGGCGCAATATGCTGGCGGGCAAGTCGGGCATCGGGCAAATCACCCTGTTCGACACGACAGACTACGCCATCACGATAGCGGGCCAGGTGAAGGACTTCGAGCCAGGCGAGGATATTGACGCCAAAGAGGTCCGGCACATGGACCGCTCAGTGCAGTTCGCCGTGGTGGCGAGCAAGCAGGCGCTGAGAGACGCCGGGCTGGAAGTGCCCGAAGAGGACTCCGACCGGGTGGGGATCATCTTCGGTACGGCGGTGGGCGGCGTGAACACGCTACTGGCCCAGCAGGCGGTGCTTGAGGAGCGCGGCCCGCGGCGGGTGTCGCCTCACTTTTTGCCCAACTTCCTGCCCGACTCGGCTTCGGGGCAGGTGGCTATCGCAGTGGGGGCGCGGGGGCCGAATATGGCCGTGGTGTCGGCCTGCGCCACTGGCGGGCACGCCGTGGGAGAGGCGATGGAGACGATACGGCGCGGGGATGCCGACGTGATGCTGGCGGGCGGCACCGAGGCCGTGATTGTGCCGGTAGTCGTGGCGGGCTTCATCAACATGCGCGCCCTGAGCGACGACCCAGATCCTGCGACGGCCAGCAAGCCGTTCGACGCGCGCCGTAGCGGCTTCGTGCTCTCGGAGGGCGCGGCAGTGCTGGTGCTGGAGGAGTTGGAGCGCGCACGCAGCCGTGGAGCGAAGATTTACGCCGAGGTGGTGGGCTACGGCTCGACCAACGACGCCTACCACATGGCCGCGCAGCTCGAGTCGGGGGCGGGTGCCGCGCAGACTATGAAGCGCGCCCTGCAGAAGGCGGGGCTTCAGCCTGAAGAGGTGGACTACATCAACGCGCACGGCACCGGCACGCCCCTCAACGACCGCGTGGAGACGCTGGCTATCAAGAACGTCTTCGGCCCGGCGGCCTACGAGCTGGCGGTGTCGTCCACCAAGAGCATGACGGGGCATATGATGGGGGCCGCGGGGGCAGTCGAATCGCTGGTGTGCGCCCTCGCCATCCGGGACAACTGCATCCCTCCCACTATTAACCTGCAACAGCCCGACCCGGACTGCGACCTCGATTACGTGCCGCTGACGGCCCGACCCGCGAAGGTGGACGTGGCTATGTCCAACTCGATAGGGTTGGGTGGGCACAACTCGTGTGTGGTCTTGAAGAGGGTGGAGGACGAGTAGCCTGTACGTCAGATAGGTGGTTGTGTTAACGTGATGAATGCTTAGGGATCAAGGGGCGTCGGCCTTTGCACCTTCCATGAATGTCGGCCTTTGCACCTTGCGTCTTGCCGCCTGCTGAGGCGACCCATCTGTTATTTCGCTGACTAAGAGACAGCGCATATTGTCGCCCTCGATTCCCACTTTTGCCTCGTAAACGGGTATAATAGATGGTAGCGTGCTATTTTTCGCGCTACATACATAAAGGCAGCTAGACCCAAGCAGGAGAGATTTCTTTGTCAGTCTATAACAACGGTCGCCGCGTGGTGATCACGGGTATGGGGGCGGTGACCCCGGTAGGTAACACGGTCGAGGAGACCTGGAAGAATCTGTTGGCGGGTAAGTCGGGCGTTGACTACATCACCCGCTTCGACGCTTCTAACTTTCCGGTGAAGATCGCGGCAGAGGTTAAGGGGTTCAACCCCGACGACTACATCGACCCAAAAGCTTCCCGCCGCATGGCGCGCTTCTCCCATTTCTCGGTAGCTACCGCCAAGCAGGCGTTAGACGACGCTGGCTACGTGGTGAACGATGAGAATGCGGACGACGTGGCGGTGGTATTTGCTACCGGCGGCGGCGGACTTGACGTAATGCAGGAATCAAGCGTCGTCATGCGGGACAAGGGGCTGCGTGGTATCACGCCGTTCGTGCTGCCGAGCATGATCGCGAATATGGCCTCATGCCAGGTGTCGCTCACCTTCGGCACTCGCGGACCGACGACTACGGGCGTAGCTGCGTGCGCGAGCGGCATATTCTCCTTCGTGGACGCGTACCACTACCTGATGAGGGGCGAGGCCGAGATGGTGATAGCGGGCGGCACCGAGTCGTTTATCACCGACTTGGCGATTGCTACCCTCACCAACATGCAGGCGCTGTCACGCAACAACGAGCGCGCGCCGCAAGAGGTGAGCCGCCCGTTCGATGGCAGCCGCGACGGCTTCGTGTATAGCGAAGGGGCCGCCGCCGCCGTGCTGGAGACCGCCGAGAGCGCCATCGCTCGTGGCGCGCACATCTACGCCGAAGTGGTGGGTGGCGCGCTGACCGCCGACGCCTACCACGTCACGGCCCCGGCCCCCGGTGGCGCGGGCGCTGCCAAGGCGATTGTAAAGGCGATGAAGCACAGCAACCTCACGCCTGATGACATCGACTACATCGCGGCGCACGGCACCTCTACCACCCTCAACGACGCCTCCGAAACGGCCGCGATCAAGAAGGCACTGGGCGACCGGGCTTACAAGGTAGCCATATCGTCCAACAAGAGCATGATAGGACATTCGCTGGGAGCCGCCGGGGCGATCTCGGTGGTGGCTACCGCCATGTCGATCCACGACGGCATGGTGCACCCCACCATCAACCAAGAAACGCCCGACCCAGAATGCGACCTCGACTACATCCCCAACGAGGCCCGCGAGCTAAAGGTCCGCGCCGCCTTGGTGAACGGCTTCGGCTTCGGCGGCCAGAACGGCGTGCTTGCGTTGAAGGCGTGGCAGGAATAAGGAGACGAAAACCGCAAAGGCGCAAAGAGCACAAAGGTAACGCTAAGCTATAGATTGTGTTTCAAGAAGAAGGGCCAGGGTATACGTAATCGTACCCTGGCCCTTCTACATTAGAACACTACCCTTATCACTAGTGTCCTTTGCGCTCTTTGCGCCTTTGCGGTTTCACGTATTACCTGCTACGCCTGCCGCCATTGTGGTCGCTGAGGGTGCGGTAGGTGGTCTGAGGGGCTTCGACGCGGACCAGGCGGATGCGGTCTACGCGGACGCCGCCTGTCGTGCCGGGGCCGGAGGGGTCGAAGCGCAGTCGGGTGAGCTTGCCCTGCCAACCGGCGTGCTTGCCAAAGTAGAAGGTGTAGCGGTGTAGCTCGCCGTCTGCCTTGCCCTCCTCCATGCCCGAGTTGGCTTCCGAGAAACTGGGGTTGCCTTCGGTGGCGAAGTACATTTGCAGGGTGGGGTCGGCCACCGGCGCGCCGATTACCATGTCCACCTCCACCGCGTTGTAGCTGGCGAGCGACAGGTCAAGCTCGGGGCTGACCAACTGGGGGTCCGCGCCCGCGATGGGGTAGTACCAGCCGGGGCCGCCCATGTTGCCCTTGCCCAGGTCCCACTCGGTCCAGCCAGCAGCGCCGCTGGCAAAGCCCCACGTGGTGCGGGTGTCCTTCTTGTAGTGGATGAAGCTCGTGCCGTGCACTATCGGGTAGGTGCGCTGGTGTATCTCTCCGCAGGTGGCCGGGGTGTAGTGGCAGTCGTGCTCGTCCATCGCGCTGGTGGCATAGGTGCCATCGTCGAACACCTGCTCCACCACGGCCACGTGGCCTTCCACCTCGTGCGCCCCGTAGATGCCCGGCTCGAACACGGCAATGTCGCCCCTGCGCGGGTACTTGCTGACGGGCCAGCCCTGTGCCGCCGCGTTGGTGTCCCATTCCTTTGGCATGCCCAGGTTGGGCGGTAGGTCGGGGCGGTTCTGCCATGCCCAGTAGCTGGACTTGGCGTAGGGATAGGGGTTGCCGTCGGAGTTGGGGGCTGACTGCGCGGGTCCGGCGGTGCCGAACATGCCGAGAGCGGCCACTGTGACCGCACCCGCTAACGCAATCCTCATAAAGCTGGCTCTGGTAACCTCTTTCACAGTCTCTCTCCTACCTCGTAATCACTCTGGCGCTCATGTGGACTTTCTAGAACTTATGTTCTATAATAACAATAGCGCCATTTCGGAGAAGCTGTCAATACGGTTTTCCACATCATTGTTTGGATTTTATGTCACATCGCTCCCTTCCGGGGGTAATATGCACATTTCCACATGTTGCGGTAGCCTCGGCGCGGCTGGTACAATGGCGCAGTATTTCCGGGGACCCTTTTCCACGGTCCGGTGGGGCTTGTGAGCTAGGGAGCCGGACTAGAGAGTGAGACACAATTGGCTGAAATTACCTGGCTTGGACATGCCTGCTTCCGGTTGAAGAGCAGGGACGCAACTATCATCACCGACCCCTACGACAAGTCGCTGGGGCTTGGCACCCTCAACCAGCGCGCGGATATCGTCACGGTGAGCCACGACAACGCGCACCACAACGCGCTCGCGGGGGTGAAGGGCGAGCCATTCGTGGTGAAAAGCCCCGGCGAGTACGAGGTGCGGGGGGTATTCATCACGGGGGTGTGGTCGTTCGCGGACGATCAGCAGGGGAAGGTGCGCGGGCGCAACACCATCTTCCTGTTCCACCTGGACGACCTTATAGTGTGCCACCTGGGATCGTTAGCCCACACGCTGAACGCCAGCCAACTGGATGCCTTGAGCAACGTGGACGTGCTGCTGGTGCCGGTCGGCGGCAACACCACGCTAACACCCACCAGGGCCAGCGAGGTCATCAGCCAGGTGGAGCCTAAGCTCGTGGTGCCGATGCACTACTCCACGGGCCGCGAGTCGGTGGAGCTAGGCACCCTGGACGCCTTCGCCAAGGAAATGGGCCTGAAAGAATGGACCGCCGAAGACAAGCTGAGCCTAAAAGCCTCCGACCTCGACGAGACGACGCGGGTGGTGGTATTAGAGGCTAAAGTCTGAAACGTG
>JALZHG010000094.1 GCA_030914045.1 Chloroflexota bacterium
GCCCAGGTCTGCGGCTCGAAGTTCGGTTAGCTGGCCGCGAGCGCGAAGCTGGGCGAGAGGTAGAGGCGGCTCGGTGCGGCCCGCGATTACCAGATGCATCTGCGGCGGGGCGTGGTCCAGCAGGAACGTCATAGCAGCATGCACCGCCTCGGCGTCTATCATATGGTAGTCGTCCAGCACCAGGATGAAGTCGTGGGGCACGGAGGCTATCGAGTTCGCCAGCACCGTCATGGCTGGCTCGGTGGGTACGATTTGGGGCGCGCGCAAGAGGGGCAGGGCGGCCTCGCCTATATCGGGACGTATGCCCTGGAGAGCGGCAATCAGGTACGCCAGGAAGCGGCCCTGGTCATTGTCCCCCGCGTCCAGCGACAACCACGCGACCGGCAGCTCCGTATGCCCGGCCCACTCGACCAGCAGGGTGGTCTTGCCCGAGCCTGCGGGTGCCGAGACGAGGGTGAGCTTGCCGCCCAACCCCTCTTCCAGCCGCCGGGTGAGCGCGGGCCGCGAGACGAGCTTTCGACGCAGCACGGGTGGTCGCAGCTTGGTGAGGAGCAGAGGGTTGGAGTAGGCCAGGTGGTGAGGCTCCGCGTTCGTCGCGGCCCCCTCTGCGGCCAGCATGGTCCGGCCCACACTTGCCAGCCGCTCCATAGTCAGGTCGCTTGAAAGGCCCATGTACACACATCGGAACTTGCCCCGGTGACGTTTGTAGGCGTACCAGTACCAGCCGTTAGATCGCCGCTCCCTCCGTGCCGTGAACGAGGTGTCGCTCTCGAACCGGAAGACGCGACTATCCTCCAGCCACACCCACCACTCGGGCGAGCCGACCCACACCGACTCGCTGAGGCCGGGGCCGTAACGCAACACACCATCGACAACCCTTGGGGTACTACGCGCCATGCACACCTCCCAGGCCAGTATAGCAGAAGCTATACAATGAGCGGTTGCGAGTTGGGGCCAGGAGTCGTAGAATAGGGATTGCAGGAATATTCTCGGCACAGTGGGGTGCTCGACGTATGTGCGTCTGGCACCCCATGTCTTTGTCTACTTCTGTCTACTTCCGGAGGCTATACATGGCTGACCAAACAACGGCAGCGATTAGGCGGCTGGGTATACTCACCGGCGGTGGTGACGTGCCCGGCCTGAACGCTGCCATCAAGGCGACCGTCTACCGGGCCGAGCCGCTGGGCGTGCAGGTGCTCGGCCTGCGCCTCGGTTGGGAGGGTATCACCTATCTCAACCGCGACCTCGGCATTGAGGGGCTGGAGTTTCACACGGATGACAAGCGCACCTGGGACCAGGGCTATCTCTACCCCCTGAACCGCCTCAACACCCGCGCCATAGACCACACGGGCGGCACGATCCTACAGTCCACGCGCACCAATCCCGCCAAGGTAAAGGTAGCCGACTTGCCTCCGCACCTGGCCCACAAGGGTGAAGGTCACGCGGGTGACGAGCGAATCGACCTGACAGGCGAAGTGCTGAAGAACCTGGAGTTCCTGGGCCTGGACGGGCTTATCGCCATAGGCGGCGACGACACGTTGAGCTACGCGGCCCGGCTGCGCAAGGAGGGGGTGCCCGTGTGGGGCATCCCCAAGACGATGGACAACGACGTGCCCGGCACCGATTATTGCATCGGCTTCCAGACCGCTATCAACCGCGCCGCCGAGTACATCGAGAGGATGCGCTCGATGGCGGGGTCGCACCGGCACACACTCGTCTTCCGCCTGTTCGGGCGCGATGCAGGCTTTACGGCGCTCGAAACCGCCATCGCGGCCTGGGCCGACCGCCTGCTCATCCCCGAAGTGGAGGTCAACGTAGACAGGTTGGCCGAACTCGTGGCCGCCGACCGCCGCAACAACCCCTCCGGCTACTCGATTGTGGTGATGTCGGAGGGCGCTAACCTGGGCGTGCCCGTGCCTGAGACAGGCGAGCCGGACGCATACGGGCACCGCAAGAAGGTAAACGTGGCCGAGTTCCTGTCGGAGGAGCTGGAGAAGAGGCTGAAGCGCGTGCGCTTCCTGCCTATCGACCTGACCTACATCCTGCGCAGCGGCGAGCCTGACGTGTACGACCGGCGCACGGCCATCTACTTCGCCAACCTGGTGATGAGCCTGGTGCCGCAGGGCATCCACGGCGTGATGGCCGGCCACCGCGAGGGCCAGTACATTTACACCGACCTGCCCGGCAAGGACATCCCCGCCCGCCGCGTAGACCCCGCCGACTACAACTCGGCTCGCTACCGCCCGAACTTCGAGCACATCACCGGGCCTTATCGCCCGCAGATGTGATTTAGGGACAGAATCACCAAGAGGAATAAAGAATTGCACCGCAGAGACGCAGAGGACGCAGAGGGTACGCAGAGATTGTGGTTGTTTGGGTACGTATAAGAGGGCCACATCGTACAGTACGATGTGGCCCCTACACATAACACCTTCCATCCTTCTCCGCGTAATCTCCGCGTACTCTGCGTCTCTGCGGTGAATAATATTCTTGGCGTAATGTGGTTCCGTCTCTATATCACGGCGTGTACTTCTGCTTGTGCTGGAAGGTGCCGAGGAGGGAGAGGAGCACGTCGTAGGGCCTGGCCTTTTCGGGGTGGGCCTCGAAGACGGCGCGCTCGAAGTATTGCACCGTGTAGGTCTTGCCGTCGGTGTCGCTCTTCTCCTGGAAGGGGTCGGAGAGGGGTAGGCCCTGCTGGGCGAGGCCGCCGTTCTGCTGCCAGTACTCAAGGAACCTGCCTGACACCGTTTTGCCGGTCTCAGGGAAGGCGCGGCCGCCGGGCTGGGCTTGCTGGTTGGGCGCGCCGTTGGGGTACTTCTTCTTGTACTGGAATGTGCCCAACTGCGAGAGCAGCACGTTGTGCGGCGGCTGGTTCTCAGGGTGGTACTCAAACACGGCGCGCTCGAAATACTGCACCGTGTAGGTCTTACCGTCCAGGTCCGACTTCTCGCCCATCACCTCGGAGATGGGGAAGCCCTGCTGGGCCAGCCCGCCGTTCTTGTCCCAGTAGTCGAGGAATACGCCCGACACGGTGTTGCCCGTCTCGGCAAAGGTGCGGCTGCCTCTGCCGGGCAGGATCGCGGGCGGGGGCAGGGCCTTGCCGTTAGGCGTGGTGCTGGTGACGCCGCTTACGGTAGCCGCCTTGATGTCCGAGTCGCCCGCATCCACGTCGCCCGAAGGGAAGTCCTCCCACACCACCGTATTGCCTGCGACCGTCACGCCTCCCTGCACGCCCGCGCCGGTGAATACCGGGAACTCGCGCTTGGTGATGAGGTCGAAGCCGTAAATGTCGGAGTTCTTGCCAGTTTGAGGGTTTGCCTCATTGCGGTAGTCGGCCCAGGCCACCAGGTAGCCGTCAATAGCGGGCTGGGACTGGCTGCCGGGCGCGTCGGAGATGAGAAACTCCTGCCTGGTAGCCAGGTCGTAGCCGTACAGGTCGGCGTTGAAGTCCTCGCCTTTGCGGAAGTCGGACCAGACCACGACGTTACCCCAGATGGCCGGGTCGGCCTGCTGGTCGGGCGCGCCCGTGATGAGGAACTCCTGCCTGGTGGCGATGTCGTACCCGTAGATGTCGGAGTTGAAGCCGTTGGGGTCCGGCTCGTTGCGGTAGTCCTCCCAAACGATGACCTTGCCGTTGGTGACCGGGCGTATCTGCGCGCTACGAGCGGCGGAAACGCGGGTCTCCTGCCCGGTGGTGAAGTCGTACATGTAGATGTCGCCCGACTCGGAATCGTCGGCGTTCCTGGCCGCACGGTGGTCCGACCAGACGACTATGTTGCCCGATACGCGGGGGCGGCTCTGCAAATTCGGCGCTTTGCTCACGGTGAACTCACCACTGCCGTCCAATCTGGCCCCGTACACATCGAGATTGTTCAACCTGTCGGTGGTGCTGCTGTTGCGGGCGTTGCGGCTGTCGAGCCAGACGACGCGGGTGCCGTCGGTGCTGGGCAACTGGCCCGCGGCGGAGGGGCTGATGGAGAAGGTCTGCCTGTTGGTAAGGTTCACGCCGCGCACCCGGCACGTCCCGGTCGCGCAGTCGCTGTAGACCACCACGCTGCCCGCCGCGCTGGGGGCTAACTGTCTGCCCGCCCCTCCCACCAGCGTGACAGGAGCCGCTACTTGCGGCCCGCCGGTCTGTCCCTGGGGCGCGGCAAGGGATACAGCAGGCAAAGCAGTCACCAGCAGCAACAGCACAGCCAGCTTACGAATGACACCTGGGGCAGAACGTAGATTGCGACGCATGTGTAATGAATCTCCCGGCCATATGAGATGGAAACAGGGAACACACGCGGCACGCAGCCCTGTGCTCCACGTCCAGTGTAACATTTTTGGCCGGGCCGTGTTGCCATAACGACACCACGCGTTCTGCCCCGATGCCGTCACTCCTCTGTCTGATGAGCAGGACCAAGAGTAGTATTGTCATTCCGAACGCAGTGAGGAATCAGGTGGCAGTCGCACACTGTCGCAATGTTAGGAACAATGCCACTTGAGACTTCCAATTCAGCACTGTCCTTACCCACCTGATTCCTCACTGCGTTCGGAATGACAAAATCCCTTCTGGTCGCAGTTGTACAACATCGGGAATAAGGGGATGTACCTATCGTCATCGTCTATCGTCCATCCTCTATCGTCCCTTCGGCACGAACCTTTCCACGGCAGGGATGATCTCCTCGGCCCATATGTCGAACGCGCCTGGGAGGTGCATGGCCGCGGTGTTGAAGATGGCGTGGTCGGTGCCTGCTTCGGCCAGGGCGTGGAAGTACTCTATGGCCTGGGAGGGGGTGAGCAGGGCCTGCTCCTCTATAGAGGGGAAGGCTCCTTCCGGGCGCTTGCCATCGCGGGTCACGATCACGCCGCTGAGGGTGGTCTTCTCTATCTCTTCGTAGGGGCGGCCTTCCTCTTCGCATCGCTGCCGTAGCGCCGCGTACTTGCGCTCGGCATAAGGCACCCCCTTCATGTAATCGGTGCCCTTGTCAGTGATGACGATGAGGTTGCAGGCATCGGCGTACCTGGCGATGAGGCGGAAAGTCTTTTGCTCGCCTCCGCCACCTATCATGATAGGCGGGTGCGGGCGCTGGATGGCCTGGGGCGAGTTGAGCGTCTCGGCCAGGTGGAGGTGCTTGCCCTCGAAGGGCGCGCGCTCCCCTAGCTCGCCGCGCCACATCATATGTGCCACCTGCAACGTCTCCTCAAGCACCTCGAAGCGCTCCTTGCGGGGCGGGTAAGGCACTCCCAGCGCCGCGTGCTCGTCGTCCTTCCAGGCCGAGCCGATGCCCAGGTAGGCCCTGCCGCCGCTCAGCACTTCAAGCGTGGTAGCGGTCTTCACCAGCACGCCTGGGTGGCGGTAGGTAACGCCCGTCACTAGAGCGCCCAGCTTGACCCGCTGCGTGATAGCGGCCGCGTAGGAGAGGGCGCTGTAGGCCTCCAGCATCTCAAGCTCGTTGGGACCCCAGGCTTCAATCTGGAAGAAGTGGTCCATCACCCACACGCTGTCGAGGCCCGCCGTCTCGGCCTCACGCACGATCCGCCCGAACGTCTCAGCAAGCCGAGCAGGACCGCCCGGATAAGTAAAATAGGTCATTTGCAGCCCAAGTTTCATCGCACGTCCTCCGTAGTCTGTATGTCGCGCAAGCTACACTCATGATAAGAGCTTGTGCCACAGCGGACATCTACCAAAAGATAGACATGCAGGCCGATATGTCCGCGAAAACATGTATGGGAGCTTCCACGCCTAATTCGCCCGCTTACACTCCATCGTCCATCGTCCATCGTCCGTGTTATATTGTTCCCATACATCTACCAAAGGAGCGTTCTAAGCGATGGGTGCAGACAGCGGACCGGCAGGCGGGCAGGGTGAGGCAAACGAGGCGGCGTACATGAAGATGCTGGCGATGCGCCAGGACCAGGACCTGCTCGACGTGTCGAGGCGGCTGCTCGACTGGGCGCGGGACGAGGGCTTGACCCTCCACTGGAGCAGCGTGCGCGAGGTGCCCCTATTCGCCCCGGCCATAGACACGCCATCCGGGCCAGTCTATTTCGTGGAGGTCACCGCCAGGGGCCGAATAGACGTGCTGTTCGACCAGCTGCGGGAGACCGGCACCTTCAGTGATGACGATAAGCGGCTGGAAATCCTGCACCGCCTCAACCAGATACCCGGCATGGGGATGCCGGAGTTCACCATCAACAAGCGTCCCACGTTCTCCCTCAACGCCCTCGTCAGCGACGAAGCGTTCGACCGCTTTACCTCCACCTTCCGGTGGGTAGCACAACAGTTGCTGGACTAACGGGTAATGAGACCTAACGCACTACCAACTCGCCGATGACAACGTCACGGGAGTGGGTGTAGCTGACCACCTGGTTGCGGCCTGACCGCTTGGCGTGGTAGAGCGCGTTATCGGCGGCGACCAACAGTGCGTCAGCCGTAATCGCATGGCTGGGGAGCTCGGCTACACCGAGGCTGATGGTGATGGGTATGCTCACAACCTCACCCTCGGGGGTGGTGTAGGTGAACGGTTGCGCTGAGACTCTAGTGCGGAAACGCTCGGCCACACGTCGTGCCTCCGCATCGCCCGTCTCAGGCAGGATGGCGGCTATTTCCTCACCACCGTAACGCGCCACCCTATCAGTGGAGCGCACGCTGTCGCGGAATATGCCGCCTATCCAGCGCAACACCTCGTCGCCCACCTTGTGCCCGTACTGGTCGTTGACCGACTTGAAGTGGTCTATGTCTATCATGACCAGCGACATAGAACGTCCGTAGCGGCGGCAGCGTGTGGCTTCCTCTGACAGCACGCGGTCCATCTCGTGCCGGTTCAGCAGGCCGGTGAGCGCGTCTTGCGTGGCGAGCACCTGCAAAGCTTCTTCGGCGCGCTTGCGCTCGGTCACGTCGCGCACTATCGCCTGCACCGAGCCGTCGTCAAGCAGCCTAGAGCTAATCTCCACCATTACGCGGGTACCATCTTTGCGCAGCATGGTACGCTCGACGAGCAGGCCTTTCCGGGCGGCGCGGCGGTCTTCCACTAGCGACCGTGCGTCCAAATCCTCGGGGGCTACCATCTGCTTCATGTTGAGCTTGAGAAACTCCTCGCGGGTGTAACCTAGCGTCCGGCACGCGGTATCGTTCGCCTCAAGGTAGTTACCGTTGCGGTCTATAAGCACCACGCTGTCGGTGGCCCCCTCCATTAGCAGGCGGTACTTCTGCTCGCTGGCCCGCAACGCCTCTTCCGCGCGCTTGCGCTCGGTTACGTCGCGCTTGACACGCAGGTAGGCGCGCTGGCCCTTGTACTCCACCATAGCGGCCGTAATTTCGAGGGAGAGTTCGGTGCCATCCTTGCGGTACTGCACCGCCTCGTATTGGAGGGTGCCGCCGTTCTCCAACCAGCGAGCATCGGCGTTCGAGATACGAGCGGAGTCCCTGGACAACCGGACGGCGGGCATGCCGATCAACTCTTCCCGTGTAAAGCCAAAGAGCTTGCACGCAGCGGCGTTGGCGTCGAGCACGATCTCATCTTTGATAGACAGCAGCAGGATGGCGTCGTGAGCGTTCTCGAAGAGGCCCCGGTACTCGCGCTCCGACCGCTTCAGGACTTCCTCGGCATGCTTCTGCTCGGTCAGGTCGCGTGTGGTGGTGACCCGCACGTCGCGGCCCTGGTAAGGTACCGTCTGGCCGCTGACCTCTATGGGAAAGACCGAGCCGTCCTTGCGCACGCCCACCAGCTCGTAGGGAGTCTCGTCCTCGGCAATCGCCTTGCCCATGATCGCGTTCTGGTACTCAAATGGTGTGAAAGCCCACATGTTCATACCGGCTATTTCATCAAGCTCGTAGCCAAACATCTCGGCCACGCGCTTGTTGACTTCCAGTATTTTGCCGCCCTCGTGGATGCACACGCCCTCCCGGCTGGCGTTGGAGAGGCGGCGGAAACGCTCTTCGCTTTCCTGGAGGGCGCGTTCGGTGCGCTTGCGCTCGGCCATGTCGCGCTTGATGACGCGGTAGGCGATAACCAGGAGAATACCCACCAGCACAACGCTGACCAGGGAAGCCCGAATCGTGCCCCGCGAGCTTGCGTCGGAAGCGGCTGCACGCTCCTCCAGGAGGCGGCGCTCCTCGGCTTCCATGTCAGCGACCATTGCACGAACCGCGGCCATTTGCCGCTGCCCCCGCCCGCTGGATACAATGCGAGCGGCTGCCTCATAGCCTTCGGTCTCGCGAACGTTCAGGGTCTCTTCAAGGGTGCGCAGGCGAAGACCTATCAGGCCCTCCAGCTCGGTAACGCGGGCGTTCTGGCGGGGGTTGTCGGCGGTCATCTTGCGCAGGACGGCAAGGTGCGAGTTCACGGTCTGCACGTCGGCCCGGTAGGGTGCCAGGTAGCTCTCTTCGCCCGTGAGCAGGTAGCCGCGCTGGTTTGTTTCGGCGTCCTGCACGGTAGAGTAGGTAAGGCCAAGCTGCGCCAGGACTTCCTGGGTATGGCGCACCAGGCGGTGGCCCGAAATGACCATAGCCCCGTTATAAAAGGCAAACGCGCCTACCACGACCAGCACGAGCAGTGCTACCGTGAACCCGCCAAAGACCTTTCTTTCTACCGACCATCCCTTCATTTTAGTCTGACACTCCCAATCGCCCGCTTATGAGCAAAGAGCAAGCTGTATAACGCAGACTGCTAATCGCTGACCTGTACACGTGTTTTCGAGTTCATAACCCCCAATAACTATATCTGAAAGATTTAGGCAAAGCAGTATCTTTAGATGGGAAATTAGTCCCTACGGCTATAATCCATTGGTTTAATAATCAAGTTGCTATGTACCCTGATTAATCGCACCTGGAGACAGGGCAATTCGAGGTTTGGTCCCAAGCATGATTGCAGCCCCTGCGACCAGATCAACTTCTCTAGCGTGCGCGGCGACCGTCCATCTCCCCATGTCATTCTGAACGCAGTGAAGAATCAGGTGGCGATAGATGTTGTTGAACAGCGGCAACCAAAGCCCCCCTCTGTCATTCTGAGCGCAGCGAAGAATCTCGTCCCACATGCAGGTGTTGCCCTTTTCCTATGGGAAGGTGCCGCATGAGAAAGGTGGTATTTGGGTGCTAAGGGACGAGATTCTTCGCTGCGCTCAGAATGACAGAGGGGAACAGGGTTCTCCGATCCTACCCCGAGGGAGTAAAAGCCAAGACAGAGCTTATACCCGAGCGAGTTGTGCATGCATGCCTCTTTTGCTAAGATGTCTCCACAGGCTATGTCCAGTGTTTCTGACGCACCCCCGCAAGCTACCGCCCCTGCCCCCCTAGAGACCGGCAGCGTAGCACCGTCCCCCGGTGAGGCTGCCGCGAGCGCGCGGGTCCACCTGGCGGCACTGCTGGGCTACTTCGCGCTGGCGGTGCTGGTTACCTACCCGGCTATCGTGCAATTTACCACCAACGTGCCGGGTGACCTCATTGCCGACCGCGACCAGAACCTGTGGAACCTCTGGTGGGTGCGCGAGGCGATGGAGCGTACCACCAACCCCTACCACACCGATATGCTCTATCACCCCTACGGCGTGGACCTCTACTACCACACGCTGGGGCTGCCTCTTGGACTTATAGGGCTGTTGCCACAATTGCTGTTCGGCCTGCCCGCCGCCTACAATACGGTGCTGCTCGCGGCCTTCACGCTGTCGGGCTACGGGGCGTTCCGGCTGGCGTTGCGGTTCCTCCCTCCTGGCGACGCTGGCAGGCACACGACTCCATTGGGCACCTACTTCCCGGCGTTCGTCGGCGGGTTGGTGTTCGCCTTCACACCTTACACCTTGGACGCGCTGAAGGGGCAGCTTGAGGTGCTTTCGCTGCAATGGATGCCCTTCTACGCTGAGGCATGGATCATGGCCTGGCGCACTAGCAAGCTCCGTTACGCCTTGTTGTCCGGGGTGTTCTTCGCGCTCGCGGCATTGAGCAGCCTGTACTACGCTGTCTACCTGGCGATATTCTCGCTTGCGTACCTGGGCTACCGGTTATGGTCGCGCGGGGGTGAGCGCAGACGCACCGCCTGGCTTCCCCCGCTGGTTGTAACCCCTATCGTGGCGCTGGCGCTCATGCTGCCCTTGCTCGTAGGGTTGGTGCGCGACCGCGATAACCCACGGTTTGCTGTGGCGGCAAGCTCCGAGCACAGGCTGGCGCACTCCGCCGACCTGCTCAGCTTCATCGCCCCACCTCACGATCACGTACTGCTCGGCTGGCAGTCCACAGACCGCCCCGGCGTAAACGAGCCGCCCATTCACGACTACCTGGCGCTCGGCTACGTGGCCCTGGCGCTTGCACTGATTGGCGCGGTAGTGGGCTGGCGCAGATCGGGCGGCAAGTTCTGGGGGGTGCTGGCCCTGCTGGGGTTGGTGCTCTCCATGGGCACGGAGTTGCAGGTAGGCCGCAACCTCACCGGCATACCCCTGCCCTTCCGCCTGCTCGAATGGCTGCCCGGCGTGGAGGCCATAGCCAAGCCGGAGCGTTTGGTGGTTCTGGCGCGGCTGTGCATGGGGGTGCTGGCCGCATGGGGCGCGGGCTGGCTCCTCGGCAGGGTGACGCGGTTGGGGCAACCGGGCGTGCGGCGAACGGCTGTAGCATGCTCCGCGATGCTGGCCCTGCTCCTGGTGGAGCTACCAATCCACCCCCGCTACGTGGAACCGCTGAACATACCGGCGGGCTTCAGGGCGCTCGCGGGGCAAGGTGAGGGCGCGCTGATGGAGTTGCCATTCGCCACCCAGCAGAGCGAAACGGGCGGCGAGCGCATGCTCTACCAGACGACGCACCATAAGCCGATCATGGGTGGCTACCTGGCCCGCACCTACAACAGCCCCATCACCGATTCGTGCGGCCCCTTCTGGAGCTTCATTTCCGCCCGCTACCTACCCATCGAAGGTCGCGACATCGTCTCGCCCACCATGACCTCCCGCCCTCTCGACATCCTGACCTACTTCAACATCGGCTACATAGCTCTCTACAACAACTACAACGGCCCCGGCACCACACCGCTAAACCCCGAGGAGCGCGCGGCCTTCGATGACATCCTGTCTCGCGTCTCCCATGAGCCACCGCTTTACACCGACGACTACGTGAGCCTGCACAAGGTAGACACCCATCCGAGGGAGAGCATCCAGCCCGCCCTCATGGTGAGCGACGGCTGGTACGACTTGGAAGAGACGGGTGGAGAACCGTTCAGGTGGGTGAAAGGCAAGCAGGGAAGATTGTGCGTGTTCACACCTCAAGACGTAGAATTGACCCTAAGCCTCGACGCTACGGCTTTCGCAAAACCTCAGGACTTGACTATCACCTGGACGAGCGTATCTGACAAGCTCTTCCAGGAAGGGATAACTCGTAACAACCTCCCCTCTCCTTTTCCGCTTACATTGGCTTCTCCAAGGGGAGGCACAGCGTTTTCAGGCCCGATAGCAACAACCGGCACAGCTATACGCACATTAGATATGTTATTCCCCGCAGGCATGACGGAGGTACGAATCGTGCCGCAAGGAGAGGGTGTGACCCCACAATCGCTGGACCCGAACGCCAGGGACGACCGCGCACTTACCGTAGGATTGAAGCGCGTTCGTCTTGAACCTAAGGACGCAAAGTAGTATAATTAGGTAGCTACAACACGCGTGCCGGACTTGCGAAAGTGGGAGGTCCCCACTTTTTTTGTCGTATTGGGAATTGGGATTTCGGAATTCGGATTTATTTGAATACCAGCTAAATCCGAAATCCGCATTCCGAAATCCAAAATCTAAAACTGAATACAGGGGGTTAGCAACAGATGAAGAGTGACTTATATGCAGCTATCAACCAGATAGCCGCCGAGCGCAACATTCCGCGCGAGGCGATTTTGCGGGGCATCGAGGATGCCATCATAACGGCTTATAGACGTATTTCGGGCACGGACCAGAACGTGGCCGTCAAGCTCGACCTGCAATCGGGCGACGCTCGCGTGTTCGAGCGCCGCACCATCGTGGAAGAGGTAACGGAACCGGCTCTTGAAGTGTCGCTCCAAGAGGTGCTCGAAGTGGAGCCTAACGCTAAAGTGGGCGACATGATCGAGAAAGAGACTACCCCCGCCAACTTCGGGCGCATCGCCGCCCAGACCGCCAAGCAGGTGGTCATGCAGCGCATTCGAGAGGCCGAGCGCGACCGCGTGTTCAGCGAGTTCAACGACCGCGAAGGCGACATCGTGCTCGCCAACGTGCAGCGCCAGGACAACAACGGCAACTGGATACTGGAAGTGGGCCGGGCCGAGGCGATCTTGCCGCCCAACCACCAGGTGAAGACGGAGCGATACCGCTCGGGCAACCGCATGCGCGTGCTGCTCCTGGAAGTGCAGAAGAACCCGAAAGGACCGCAGTTGATCGTGTCAAGGGCCGACCGGTCGTTCCTCAAGCGTCTGTTCGAGCTTGAGGTGCCGGAAATCCACAGCGGCATAGTGGAGATAAAGAGCATAGCGCGCGAGTCGGGCATGCGCTCCAAGGTAGCGGTGTCCGCCCGCCAGAGCAACGTAGACCCCGTAGGCTCGTGCGTCGGCATGAAGGGCCAGCGCATCCAGAAGATCGTGGACGAGCTTGGCGGCGAGAAGATCGACGTGGTGCTGTGGGACCCCGACATGTCGGTGTACATCGCCAACGCCCTCTCGCCCGCGCAGGTGCTGTCCGTGGACCTGAACGAGGACGAGAAGACCGCCACCGTGGTTGTGCCTGAGAGGATGCTGTCGCTGGCAATCGGCAAGGAGGGGCAGAACGCCCGCCTGGCCGCCAAGCTCACCGGCTGGCGCATCGACATCAAGAGCGCTGCCATCCCCGAAGAGGACCAGGAAGAGTACGTACCGACCGAGGAGGAGGTTGCGCGCATGGCCGCCGCCGCCCTGCGCGCCGAGCACGCCGCCAGCTCCAACGGCTCCGGCGATGGCTTCCAGCCGCCCATAGCCAGCGAGAACGGCGCGGCTCCCAAGGAGGAGCGCCGCAAGGTCCGCCCCAACAATACGGTGGTCTACCAGAACGTAGCCTACGGCCCCCTGCCCGAAGCCATGCCCGGCGAAACCATCCGCCTGCGCGACCTGGGCGACAACGTAGAAATCCGCACCGACTCGGGCCGCACGATAGCCACGTACCCGGTGCAGGCAGGCGAACCGGCTGAGGAAGAAGCGGAGGAGGTATAACGGATTTGGGAATTAGGATTTCGGAATTCGGATTTGCTCCGGTTCCTCATAAATCCGAATTCCGAAATCCTAATTCCCAAATGGCGAAGCCAACCAAAGGGCCTCGGCCCAAGCCGGTACCACAGCGCACCTGCGTGGCCTGCAAGACCACCGGGCCTAAGAGAGGGTTGGTGCGCCTGGTGCGGCTGCCGGACGGCCACGTAGAGATAGACGAGACGGGTAAGAAGTCGGGACGTGGGGCCTACCTGTGCAGGACGAGGTCTCACTGGGAGAAAGCTTTGCACTCGAAGGTGCTGGAATACGCCCTGAAAACAGCAATCGGTATTGAAGATAAAGCAGCATTACAAGCGTATGCGGCGAATCTACCGGAAGAGGACGACCAGGAGTAGCGAGCAAGTCATGTGAGTTGCCAGGGCACCGGTGCCCGGTACGCGCTACACCGAATGGACCAAGGAGGTAATGGATGCCAAAGAAGATAGATTATGTGATAGTGGCCCCCGCGCATAGCGGGCAGGAAGACGGCGCAGACGGAGCGCCAGCCGAGGAAGAGAGCACTTCACGCGGGCCTCGGCCCCGTGGTGGACGTGGTAGGGGCGCGGGTGGCCCAGCTGGAGCCAGGCCCCCCGGTGGTGGCGCTACGAGGCCGGGTGGCCCCGGTGGCGCACGGCCCTCTACGGGCGGCTATCGCGGTCCCGGCGGTCCCAACAGGGGCGGCCCTGGCGCACGCGGAGGTTTCGGCGGGCGCGGCAACAACGGCGCGCACGGCAGCGGCCCGGCTCGCGCGGCGGGACGTGGATTCGGCGGTGGTGCTCGGTTGGGCGCTACCCTGGAGCGTCCGGTCCGCAGGGCAGCCCTGCCTCCCTATATGACCGTTAAAGAGCTGGCCGATGAGTTGAACGTCAAGCCGGTGGAAGTCATCAAGGAGATGATGAAGCACGGCGTGATGGCTACCATCAACCAACAGATCGACTACGATACCGGCGCTGTCGTGGCGGTTGGTCTCGGCTTTGAGGTATCGGAAGCCATACCGGAGATCGAGGAAGACCTGGGCGAGGTCATGGTGGCCCAGCAAGAGGCCACGGACCAGAGCCGCATCATGCCGAGGCCGCCGGTGGTGACCATCATGGGCCACGTAGACCACGGCAAGACCAAGCTGCTCGACTCGATCCGCAAGGCGAACGTAATCGCCACCGAGGCGGGTGGTATCACCCAGCACATCGGCGCGTACCAGGTGGAGCTACAGGGCCGCAAGATTACGTTCCTGGACACACCCGGCCACGAGGCGTTCACCGCCATGCGCGCCCGCGGTGCCCAGGCCACCGACATAGTTATCCTGGTGGTGGCCGCCGACGACGGCGTGATGCCCCAGACAGTGGAGGCGCTTTCGCACGCCAAGGCCGCTGGGGTGCCCATCATAGTAGCGATCAACAAGATCGACAAGGAAGACGCCAACCCCGACCGCGCCATGACCCAGCTTTCGGAGCACGGCCTGGTGCCTACCCAGTGGGGCGGCGATACCGAGTTCATCCCGGTGTCGGCCCGCACGGGCGAGGGCATACCCAACCTGCTGGAGACGATCCTGCTGGTGGCCGAGATAGCCGAGTTCAAGGCCAACCCGGAACGGCGTGCTACCGGCGTGATTATCGAGGCCGAGATGGACCGCAACAGGGGCCCTATCGCCACGGTGCTGATCCAGAACGGCACGCTCAACCTGCGCGACTACATAGTGGCCGGCTCGACCTGGGGCCGCGTGCGCGCCATGCAGGACGACAAGGGGCGCAAGCTGCGCAAGGCCGAGCCTTCGATGCCCGCCGAAATCCTGGGCCTGATCTCGGTGCCTATGGCGGGTGACACCATCATCACCGCGCCCGACGAGACCACCGCCAAGCAGATTGCCGAGCAGCGCGCTCGCCAGAAGCGGCTTGAGGAAGGCGCGCAGGGTATCAAGGCCATCAGCCTGGAGGACCTTTTCTCGCAGGTACAGGCGGGCCGCGTGAAGGAGCTGCGCATCATCCTCAAAGCCGACGTGCAAGGCTCGCTGGAGGCCATCACGCAGACGCTCAACAAGTTGACCAACGAGGCGGTCAAGGTGAACGTGTTGCACCGGGCGACCGGCGGCATCACCGAGTCGGACGTGTCGCTGGCCTACGCTTCGGGTGCCGTCATCGTCGGCTTCAACGTTCGCCCCGACGCGGCAGCCAAGCGCGCAGCCGAGAAGAGCAACATCGATATCCGCTTCTACGACATCATCTACAACCTGTCGGAAGACATCGAGAAGGCTATGCGCGGTCTGCTGGACCCGACCTTCCGCGACGTGACCGACGGCTACGCCGAAGTGCGAGCGGTCTTCCGCCTGCCCCGCAACGAGCAGGCCGCCGGCCTCATCGTCACCGAAGGCAAGATCACCCGCAACTCGCAGGTGCGCATGCTCAGGAACGGCGCGGTCATCTACGATGGCACCGTGTCGAGCCTCAAGCGCTTCAAAGACGACGTGCGCGAAGTGGCCCAGGGCTACGAGTGCGGCATCGGCCTCAACAACTTCCACGACTTCCAGGAAGGCGACACCCTGGAGTTCTACCGCAAGGAGCAGGTGCGCGCCTAGCGTGCGAATTCTTAATTCTTAATGTTTAATTCTTAATTGCAGAGGCTCGTCACCAAAGCGGCGGCCTGCCGAGCAGCAAATAATTAAACATTAAGAATTAAGAATTAAGAATTACTATGACTCGACGGCAGATACAAGTTGGCGATGAGATAAAGCAGATCGTGTCGGTGCTGCTGCAACGTGAGTTGAAGGACCCGCGTATCGGGTTCGTGACAATCACGGGCGTGCAGGTGACGCAGGACCTGAAGTACGCGCGCATTCACGTGAGCGTGATGGGTTCGAAGGAAGAGCAGCGGGACACTATGGACGCCCTCAGCAGCGCTCGTGGCTTCATCCGCCGCGAGATCGCTTCCCGCATGGAGATCCGCTACGTGCCCGAAATCCAGTTCAGGCTGGACAAGGGGGCCGAGTACAGCGACCAGATAGCCCGGCTGCTCAACGAGTTGAAGGAGTCGGACGCCGAGAAGGTGGTCGGCGGCTTCGGGGAGGACCCAGGCCACGTCAGCGAGACCGAGGAAGCGGGTACGACCGGGGAGTCCGCCGTCACCGGGCAAATCGAAGACGGCGGCGAGGAGTCGGATGAGCAGCAGCGCGGAGGATAGCCTGGATGATAGCGCGGTCGTGGGGCGAGGGGCTATCAGCGACCGCCCGCTGGACGAGCGCGTGCCCGCCTGGACGATGCCTCAGTATACGCGCATTAACGAGTGGCTGGAGGGCGCTAAACGTATCTGGCTGCCCCTCCACGTCTCCCCCGACGGCGACTGTCTAGGCTCCTCTCTCGCCTTCGCCAAGGCCCTCAAGCTGCGCGGCTTCGACTGCGTGGTAATCTCCTCCGACCCCATCCCGGATATGTACGCTACGCTGTACGACCCCAACGACGTGTTCATTGGGGCTGTGCCGCCCGGTCCCCCGGCCACTCACATCGCGTGCCTCGACATCAGCGACCCCAAACGCACGGGCGACTTCTACACCGCCAACGAGGCGTCCCTGAAGGGCGAGACCGGCGTGAAGGTGCTCAACATCGACCATCACGCCACCAACACCCAGTTTGGCGACCTGCAACTGCTCGATACAGCCGCCCCCGCCTGCGCCGAGCAAATAGCCGTGGCTCTCAACGAGCTAGAGTGGGCCGTCGACTCGGAAATCGCCCGCTACATACTGTTAGGTATCATCACCGACACCCTGGGCTTCCGCACACCGTCCACGACCGTGCGTACTTTACGTGTGGCCGCCCACATGATGGAGCGCGGCGGCAACCTGCAAGAGATAGTGGACGCGGTGTTCAACACTCGCCCCCTTGCCGCCGTGATGTTATGGGGCAAGGTGCTCAACGGCGTGACGTGCGCCGTGGATGGCCGGGTCATCTACGTGGTGGTCACCCCCCAGATGCTGGAGGAAACGGGCGCGAAGGAAGAAGACCTCGAAGGTCTGTCCAGCTACCTGGCGACGGTCAAGGGCGACGTAAAGGTCGCCGCAGTGCTCAAGGAGCGAGAAGACGGCACCACCCGTGTATCGTTCCGCAGCCAGCCCGGCACCGACGTAGCCGCCATCGCGCGCCACTTCGGAGGCGGAGGCCACCCCCTTGCTGCCGGAGCTACCATCCCCGCAACGGGAGAAGAAGCCGAAAGGCTGTTCCTGGAAGCCTGCGAACTTGGTTTAGATGCCCAAAGCTAAGTTCTGAGCCGCTAAAAGCATGTCTAACTCAGAACAGAACACCCCGCGGCCCAAGCGCGACATCAGCGGCATATTCAACATCGACAAGCCCCCTGGCATGACCTCTCATGACGTGGTGGCGCGCGTGCGGCGCATCAGCGGGCAGCGCAAGGCAGGGCACGCGGGCACGCTCGACCCTATGGCAACGGGGGTGCTCCCGGTCGTGCTGGGCAAGGCTACCCGGCTGGTCGAGTACCTGGCCGATGCCGACAAAGCCTACCGCGCCGTGCTCATGCTCGGTGCCACCTCCGATACCTACGACCGCGAAGGCCACATCACCCCCACACCCGACGCGCTTATGCCCTCACGCGAGCAGGTAGAAGCAGCGTTAGCGCAATTCCGGGGCGACATAGAGCAGTTGCCGCCCATGCACTCCGCCATCAAGGTAGGCGGCAAGAAGCTGTACGAGCTAGCACGCGCCGGTATCGAGGTGGAGCGTCAGACCCGCCATGTGACGGTCAAGAAGCTGGAGCGTGAGGTTTTCAACCCGCCCACGCTGCAAATTTTCGTGGAGTGCAGCAAAGGCACCTACATCCGCTCGCTGGCCTACGACATAGGCAGCGTGCTGGGCACCGGGGCGTACCTGCAAGACCTCACCCGCACCCTGCACGGCCCCTTCAGCATAGAGGGCGCGATCACCCTCGAAGGCCTGGAAGCCGCGTTCCACGAAGACAGTTGGCAGGAAGCTCTCTACCCGCCCGAGTACATCCTGCGTGGCTGGCACACCCACACCGCCACGCCCGAAGAAGAGCTAGCCATTCGGCAGGGCAAGACGTTGCCCTTTCCAGCGCCGCTTCTGGGAGAGCGGGAGATGCTGGCGGCGAACACGGCGGGTGGGGAGTTGTTGGCGGTGCTGTATTGGGATGGGGAGCGAGGGGTTTGGCAGCCCAAGAAGGTGTTCCCCCGTGGAGGCTGAGCTAAATATGCCCACCTTCATCCCCGGCCTGCAACTCAGCGAAGCCTATTACACCGAGGCCGTCCGCCCCATCCTCGAAGCTGACTTCCCCGACCTCAATCATTCCGCCGCCCTCATCGGCTGGGGGTCGGACGTGCTGGGCTTCGATACCGCTATATCCACCGACCACCATTGGGGGCCAAGACTGCTCCTGTTCCTGCCGGAAGACAGCTTCGAGGCCAACAAGACGGCGGTCAGCGAGGCGCTGAGCAACAAGCTCCCGTACACCTTTCGGGGCTACTCCACCAACTTCGGCACCCCCGACCAGATAGGCGTGCGGCTGTTGCACGAGGTGACTTCCGGCCCGGTGCAGCACATGGTGGAGATATTCAAGGTAGGAGCGTTCTTCGAGTGGTACCTGGGACGCGACCCCCGCGAGGAGTTGCGGCCCGCCGACTGGCTCACCTTCTCCGAGCACAGGCTGTTAGGCTCCACCGCAGGCAAGGTGTTCCACGACGGGCTGGGCGAGCTTACCGATGTCCGGGAGCGGCTTGCATATTACCCCGACGACGTGTGGCGCTACATGCTCGCCTCGCAGTGGGCCAAGATAGCCCAGGAAGAGGCGTTCGTGGGCCGTACGGGAGACGTGGGAGACGAACGCGGCTCCAGGGTGATCGCGGCCCGGCTGGTGCAGTACCTGATGCGGCTCTGCTTCCTGATGGAGCGCCAGTACGCCCCATATTCCAAGTGGTTCGGCACGGCGTTCTCCCGACTGCGGTGCGCGGACGCGATTGGCCCCGCGCTGGACGGAGTACTGGCCGCGAGTTCCTGGCGGGAGCGTGAGGGGCACATGTCCGAGGCGTACCGCACCGTCGCCCTCATGCACAACGACCTGGGCATAACCGAGCCGCTCGACCCCGAGGTGACCAACTACTACGGCAGGCCCTACAAAGTAATCTTCGCCGAGCGTTTCGTGGAAGCTATACGCAACACCATATCCAGCGAGGAAGTGAAGGCTATACCACCCAACCTCGGCTCGGCCAACCAGTTCGTAGACTCCACCGACCTGCTGGAGAACACCGACGTACGGCTCAGGCTGCGAGGCGTGTACGAATGACGGCACCACAGGCCTAGGCCACTCTTGCCCTTGCCCTTGTACCGACCGCGGCGACCCGGCTACCACCCTGTCATCCTGTGGGTGAGGTGGGACCAAACCCCACCCTGTCATCCTGAGCGCAGCGAAGGATCAGTAAGTTACCCGCTCTTGATAGGGACCAAGGTCGTACCAAGCTCCACCCTGTCATTTCGAACGTAGTGAGAAATCTCGTCCTCCACCGGAATGCTACTCTTTTCTCCTGGGGCTTACCAGTTGAAGTCAGGAGTGCTATTTAGGTGGTGAAGGACAAGATTTCTCACTGCGTTCGAAATGACAGGGTGGAGCTTTGGGTGCTGGAAAGGAGGCTATCAAGAACGGGTGGCTGATCCTTCGCTACGCTCAGAGGGTGTCTAATAAAGGGGTAGAGAGTGGAAGGGAGGAGCGAGGAGAAGGGTTATTATAGGTGAGCGGACCTCTAGAGCAGGCTCTACGGACACATCGTGTGCTCTCCCCTGTGCTCCTTCCAA
>JALZHG010000095.1 GCA_030914045.1 Chloroflexota bacterium
CCCCGGACCCGCGCGCAGAGCATTGCTGATAGGCACGGGGAAGGTGTCGGCCTATGATGTACGCGTAGTGCGGCGGTTAGCGGCTATCGCTGTGAGACAAGCACGCGCCAAGAAAGCGGCCCGTGTGGCAATCGCGCTACCTGTTGCGGGGCGGATCGACACTAACCTCCTGGTCCAAGCTGTTGCTGATGGCGCTCTTACGGGGCTGGCCGACTCCGACCTCTACAAGGATCGTGAGAACAAGGGCGAGGTCCAGACTTTGCAAGTAGTAGTGACGCAGGCCGATGACGCTGCGTCAGAAGCTCTGGAACGGGGCCGCAAGATAGCCACAGCCGTCAACTTCGGGCGCTGGCTAGGTGACGAACCCGCTAACATCATGACTCCCGTGCGTGCCGCCGAGGAAGCCCGCCGATGGGCCGCCGATTGCGGTCTCAATTGTCAGGTGCTGGGTGAAGACGAACTGCGCGAAGCTGGTATGGGTTCGCTGTTGAGCGTGGCGGACGGCAGCAAACTTCCGCCGCAGGTGGTGGTGCTTACCTACAGTGGCGGCGGTCATGGCCCCACGCTAGGACTGGTCGGCAAGGGAGTGACGTTCGATACCGGCGGCATCTCCATCAAGCCCGCTGCCGACATGCACTACATGAAGTACGACATGTGCGGCGCGGCGGCTGTTATCTCCGCCGTAGGGGGCATTGCGCAGCTTGGCCTGAAAGCGAATGTCATCGCCGTGGCTGGGCTGGTCGAGAACATGCCAAGCGGCACCGCCACCCGGCCTGGCGACGTGGTGAGGGCCGCGAACGGCAAGACTATCGAGATCATCAACACGGACGCCGAGGGCCGCCTTGTGCTTGCCGACGCGCTGGACCTTGCGCGCAAACGCGGCGCGGAACGACTGGTGGACGTGGCAACATTGACCGGTGCCATGAAGGTCGCGCTGGGCGACGTAGCGACAGGTGCGATGGGCAACAACGAGGACTGGACCAACGAGGTACTTGCCGCCGCCAACGCCACCGGAGAGCCGCTGTGGCCGATGCCCCTCTATCCGGAGTACACCGACAAGCTTAAGAGCAATATCGCGGACCTGATGAACACCGGGGGCCGCTACGGTGGCGCGCTTACCGCCGGGGCCTTCCTCCAGCAGTTCGTGGGCGATACCCCCTGGGTGCACCTGGACATAGCGGGCACAGCCTACACGGAGAAAGATTATAGCTGGCAGATGAAGGGCGCGACAGGCGTGATGATCCGCACCCTGATAGAACTGGCGGGTAGCGACTCCAAGTAGACGCGCTCTGCTTCAGCTGCTGTAGCACAAAAAGAGGCCGTGAGTGGGTTCGCTCACGGCCTCTTTTTGTGCTTTTTCTATGGCTCAGTGTCTGGGTGAAAGCTCCACTGTGCGGGTATGAGCACGAGGCCCATACGCTCGGCTACTTGTGGTGTGGGCTGAACTACAAAACTGCCTGCGTGGAACTGGTGGTCCAGCATGTCGGTCATCTCGCTGCCCGTGACCGCTACGGTGACAAAGTAGCGGCCCGCCAGTAGCGGCAGACGCTCAATATGGTAGTCTACATGCCCTGTGCCCTCAATAGCGGCGATTGGCAGCCCCGCGAAGCGGGTGTTGGGACCGTTGACATGGGTACCGCCCTCTGTGTAGATGGCAACGCCAAATATGGGGTCTTCCACACGGTCGCGGGCATCAAAGTGCAAGCGTATGGTGAGGGGCTCATTGGTGCGGAACACCTGGGACGAGGCTCCACTCCCGTCGAGGAAGGTGATGCCCGTGATTTTCACGTCAGCGCGCGGGACCACTGACGTCGGGGCTTCCTCACTGGCGTCCCTCTGTGGCAGCAATTCTTCGTCGTCTTCTACTGTGTCCACCGCCTCCAAATGAGTGGGGGCGGCGGGCATGCTTACCGGGCGACTTTCCTGCTCGGCCTTTAGCCTCTCTGTGTGTTTCTCGTTCTCGTAGGCCAGGTAGCGGTCCACGACCTCACCCGCAGGCCCGTCGGCTATCATGCGCCCGTGGTCCAGCCAGATAGCCCGGCTGCACAGCGAGCGTACCGCATCAAGGGCGTGCGACACAAACACGATGGTCACGCCACGCCTGCGCAGCATCGAGATATAGTCGAGGCATTTACGCTGGAACGCTTCGTCACCAACGGCAAGGACCTCGTCCGTCAGCAATATGTCGGGGTCTACGTTGATTGCCACCGCGAAGCCGAGGCGCATCACCATGCCCGATGAGTAGTGCTTTATTGGCGTGTCTATGAACTCTCCGATCTCCGAGAAGTCTACTATCGTATCGTAGCGCGCGGCCATCTCCTTGCGGGAGAGTCCTAGCAGCGAGCCGTTGAGGAAGATGTTTTCTCTGCCAGTCAGCTCCGGGTGAAAACCGGTGCCTAGCTCCAGGAGCGCCGACACTTTGCCGCGTACCGAGACGCTGCCCGAAGTAGGCTCCAGTATGCGCGAGATCAGCTTGAGAGTGGTGGACTTGCCCGATCCGTTCTCTCCGATGATGCCGACCGCTTCACCTGCGTAGATGCTGAAGTTCACGTCGCGCAGCGCCCAGAACTCCTCGTTCGCGGGCCTGGGCATGGCGACTCCGCGCCGAGAAAGCGTGCGCAGCCCGAAGAGGCTCACTAGCATGTCCTGGAAGGAGCGCGGTCGCTCGTGGTGCAAGATGAACCTCTTGCTTACCTTGCTGAACTTGATGACCTTGAGCGGCCTGTCGCCAACCTGAGACGTCCTTGAACGTGCCACCGGCTGCGCGGACGGGGGAGTGCCTTTGTGACCGTTGGACGCTCCGTCTTGCCCGCTCCCGGCGTCCGGTCTGGAAACGGTCTCCTGTTCCGCCCTTCCCACCGCCCTCGACATGCCTATATCTCCTCGCCGAAGCTGCGGCTGGTGCGCATGAAGAAGAGGTAGCCCGCAATCAAGATGATCGTGCATTCGGCCAGGGTGCGCAGCATGAAGAGGAGATCGGGGCTGCCTGCCTGGTTGTGATAGAAGATGTCGCGATAGTTGGTGATGATGGATGCCATTGGATTGAGATAGTACATGAGCGTGGGAAACGCCGTCAGGCTCCTGGCGTCGTAGATGATAGGTGTGAGGAAGAACCAGGCGTTCAGGCCGACTTCAACTAGCACGCTCGTGTCGCGAAAGAAAACGTTGAGGGCTGAGAGGAAGAAGCCCAGCCCCACGAGAAACACCGACTGTGTAAGTATCAGCAGCGGCAGCCACAGCAGGTGGCTATTGATGCATGCGTGAACGCAACTGGCGCTGAAAGGGTCCCCCGCCTCGGGCGAGCGGAAGGCGAGCATGAAGATGAACAGGGCGGGCAGCGATAGCAGGTAGTTGATCATATTCGAGGCGACTACCGAGAAGGGCAGGAACTCGCGGGGGAAGTAGACCTTCTTTATCAGGTGCCCGTTGTTGACGATGCTGCCCAGTGTACCCATCGTGGAGGTTGCGCACCAATTCCAGGGCAGGAGGGCGCACAGGAAAAATATGTGGTACATGGGAAGCGCGTTATTCGCGCCGAGCAGCGTGGTGAAGACGAAGGTGAACACCGCCATAAGGAGCAGCGGGTTCAGCAGTGACCAGAAGAAGCCGAGGAAGGAGTGTTTATAGCGGACCTTGAGGTCCCGTACAACCAGGTTGTACAGCAGATCGCGGTAGAGGATGGACTGACGTGCTCTAGCTAACAATAGTCGGACCCAGGCGTGAAAAGTCTAGTATGCATTATTAACGTCCGTGCGGCTGCGCGGTTCTATCCCGGAATTATAAGAGGGGCACCAGGGGGTGTCAAGCGTTATACCCAGTGCCATGTGGCCGCGGCATGTGAGATAATACCCCTACAAGGTAGCATTGGACTTACGAGGGACACATGCACACACACGGTCTACAGGCCAAAAGCCAGGACGAACGCAGCCGCGAGAAGAACTGGGCAGCTCTGTCTTCCATGCTGGTGGCGGTGCTCTTGACCGCAGCCAAGCTGGTGGCTGGCCTCATCTCCGGCAGTCTCGGCCTGCTCTCAGAGGCGTTGCACTCGGCTATGGACCTGGTGGGCACCGTACTCAGCTACGCCGCCGTACGTATCTCCAGCAGGCCAGCTGATGCCACGCACCCCTACGGTCACGCGAAAGTAGAGAGCCTCTCGGCTCTGGTGGCCGTGGGCATACTCTCGGTCACCGCGCTGGGCATCTTGCGGGAAGCCTTCGAGAGGATTGTCGGAAGCCACGTTGTGCCCCAACAAAACTGGCTCGGCATCGGTGTGCTAGTTGTGGCGGTGGCGGTTGACTACTCGCGCTCCCGCTACTTGAGGCGGGTGGCTGACGAGCATGGAAGCCCCGCGCTGGCCGCCGACGCGGCCCACTTTGCGACCGACCTGCTGGGTTCGCTGGCCGTGCTGTTTGGCCTGCTGATTGTGACGCTTGGCACATTCCTGGGCTGGCCGTCCGAGGTGCTGGGGCTAGTCGATGCCTTGGCGGGAGCATTGGTGGCTCTCATTATACTGGTAGTGGCCGGCCAACTTGCCGTGCGGGCAGTCCACGCTCTGACGGACCGGGTGCCTCCGGGCCTGGTCGGCGAAGTGGTGGCGGCGGCTGAGGGTACGCCCAACATGATTGGCGTGCCCTCCGCACGCGTGCGCTTCCTTGGCGACCGGCCTTACGCCGACGTGTCAATAAATGTGGCTCGTGGCCTGTCCCTGGAACGCTCGCGTGAGGTCTCCGACGAGGTCGTCTCGCGGGTGCAGAAGGTACTCCCGCACGCTGATGTGGTGGTCCATACTCAGCCCGTAGCCTCACAGTCCGAGAGTGCCGTGGAGGCAGCCACTGTGACGGCAGCACGCCTGGGGCTTGGCGTGCACCACGTAAGGGCCTTCGAGACGCCTTCCGGCCTCCGCTTGGACATGCATATGGAAGTCCCTGCCGCGCTCTCGTTGCGGGAGGCGCACGAGCAGGCTGACCGTCTGGAGGAAGCCCTCACGATGGAACTTCGGAGCGCCGAAGTGCAGGTCCATATCGAACCCAGGCACGAAGAACTATACAGGCTTTGGGAGGACGACGAGAGCCGTTCGGTCGCGTCCAGGATTGCGCAGGTCACACGCGAGATACACGGCGTGCACGACATTGAGGTGCTAAAGTCGGACTTGGGACTGGTAGTCACGCTGCATTACTACATGCAGGACAACCTGCCCATCGCAAGTGCCCACTCCAGGACCGCACAGATAGAGCAGGTGGTTCGAGACGCGCTCCCCGGAATCTACCGTATCACAGTGCATCCTGAGCCGCTCTAAAAGCTACATATCCCATAAAGCACCACTCCACCACTCCAACACAGCCCACTTGACAGACAAAGCCACAGCAAAATAGACTCACAAAGACGACCTCTATATTCCCCCTCCTAGTAAGGAACGCATCAATGTGGAACAAGCAAAGTATTACCGCTGTGCCCCTGCGGCCACAGCGTTGGGTGGCGGCCGCATTTCTCGTGCTAACGATGGGACTGTTGTGGGCGTACTGGGGTGCCCCACAAGGCTCCAGCGCGGCACCTGACGACGTGATGGACGTGCGCGCCAACCAGGTCACTACCGCGGACCAGCACGAGCCTACGCTGGCCGTAAACCCGACCAACCCCAACAATGTGCTGGTTGCCGCGAAGGACTGGCGCACCGGGCCTAAGCAGGTCTGGTACTACCGCTCCACGGACGGCGGGCGCACCTGGGCGGACGGCCACGTGGGCACGGGTGCGAGCGAGCTACCTAACGCCAGCGACCCCGTGCTTGCCTTCGCTGCTGATGGCACGGCCTATATCTCCTTCATTGGCTACAACCAGAACGACCTGACCGTTGGCGGGATCTACGTCGCACACTCTACCAACGGCGGGCAATCGTGGGAGCAACCGAGGATGGTAGCAGGCCACGACGCCGTCAATTTTCACGACAAAGAGTGGCTCACCGTGGATAGGAGCAACAACCCGGCTACACGCGGCACCATCTACGTTAGCTGGACGCTCTTTTCCAGTGTGAACCCGCGCACCGAACGGGGGGACATTGTCGTCTCCAGGTCCACTGATGGCGGCCAGACCTTCTCCCCGCCCGTAAGGGTGAGCCTGCCAGCCCAAGACGAGACACAGGGGTCGTTCCCGGCAATCGGTCCAAACGGCGAGTTGTACGTGCTCTACTACAGCGACAGCCCCGCCTCAGCCGGTGACCCAGGGCGCGGACTCTACATCGCCAGGTCTGCTGATGGGGGCGCGACCTTCTCCCAGGCCACCAGGGTGAGCACCGTTTCAAGGCCGCCAAGCCCGCTGCCGGGCAGCGACTTCCGCGTCTTCGTGCTCCCAGCCCTGGCCGTGGACCCTGCCAACGGGGCGCTCTACGCTACCTGGAACGACTACCGTAATGACGACAGCGACGTGATGCTTTCGCGCTCCACCGATGGGGGTGTAACCTGGACTGCGGCACAGCGCGTCAACGACGATCCCATGCGGCCCCGGAAGGACCAGTTCTTTCCTACTGTCACCGTGGGCAGAGACGGCGCGGTGCATCTCCTCTGGCTCGACCGCCGCGACGACCCGGCCAACAAGGCTTACCTGCCTTACTATGCCACCTCCAGGGACGGCGGTGCTACCTTCACGCAGGAGCCGCTGAGCCGCACCCCCAGCAATCCCGCAATCGGATTTCAGGGCACCCTCATCGGGGACTATATAGCTATAGACACTTCCCCTGACGGCTCCAGGGTTTACGCGGCGTGGGTGGACCTGCGTAACGGCGACCAGGACATCTATTTCGCCGCGTTTGGGGCAAACGAGGGTCCCGAAGGTCCGGCCCCGGTCCCCACACGACCCGCGCCGGTTGCCGTGCCGTCACCCCAGCCCCTGACCGGCTTCTTCGATGCGGCCTTCCTGCGCAAGTGGCAGCGCACCGACCGCCCCGTACTACTCGGCAGAGCCAGCCGCCCGTGGGTGTGGGGGCCGGTAAGCTTCGCCGCCGCCAGCGAGCCTTACGCTCAGGGCCGTCGAGGAGTGCGCGACGTGCAGTATTTCGATAAGGCCCGCATGGAAATAAACAATCCCGCCGGAGACCCGACAAGCAGATTCTTCGTCACGAACGGCCTGCTGGTTGTTGAGCTCCTGAGCGGCAGGGTCCAGACCGGGAACAACGAGTTCGAGGCAGCCCGTCCGCCCGCGCAGGTTCCGGTGGCGGGGGACGCCGACAGCCCCGAAGCCCTGACGTACGCCTCGCTCGTGCCGGTAGCCTCCCTGAACGGCGACAAGCGAGCCGCCGACCGGACGGGGCAACAGGTTACGGCGGTGTTGGATAGGAGCGGCACTGTCAGAGACGATCCGGCCCGTGCGGGCAACATTAGCTTCGTAAGGTACGAGCCTGTGCTGGGGCATAACATCCCCAACGTCTTCTGGGACTTCATGAACCAGAGAGGCCCCGTGCAAGTCTCAAGCCCCGGAGGAGCCACCAGTGCGGGTGGCGAAGGGGAAGGGGCTGAATCCGCGGAAGGTAGCGGCTCCGGCGTGGTTATGCAGACGATCCCCATCGCTGAAGACACTATCCTCGACTGGGAGTCAGACCTCGGCTACCCGATCACCGAGCCGTACTGGACCAACGTGAAGATAGGGGGAGTGAGCAAGTGGGTGCTGGTGCAGGCGTTCCAACGCCGTGTGCTGACCTATGTAGCGGACAATCCTCCAGGTTGGCAGGTCGAGATGGGGAACGTGGGACGACACTATTACGACTGGCGCTACAACCAGGCAGGCACCACTAGCCGTTAACCAGGGTTCGATTTGATGAACCGTCAGGACGGAGAGTCGCTAAATCCGCTAATGTGATTGAAGTTTGCTAGCAATAGAGGACATGGGTACAAGAGAAGTACCCATGTCCTCTTATAGTCTGGCGAAGCTATACCGACGCTGTTCGTTACTGGCTTTACGGGCTTACGCTTACTTGAGCGCCCGTCACCGTAGCAAGAAGGTTCTGACCGCCATTGGTGAGCTGCATCAGGTTAGACGGGCCGGAGTGAAAGGTCAGGGCGGTTGACCCACTGGCAGGGGCCGCTACGACCCGGAACCGCAGCTTCGCCAGCACGATCTGGCCGGCCGGGGCCTCTCCCTGCAACATACCTGCTGAGAACCCGGCCGCGCCACCACGGGGGTCCACCCAGTTGCCCATGACGGACGGAAGCGCCACCCCAGGCTCCATGCCGGCCACAGGACCACTACTGGCGCTCACCGGCGTCAGCACAGCCGGGTCGAACTTCATTACGAAGGCGGCCCCATCAATAGGCTGTGCCCCTGTATCGGCCAGCACCGCCACATCCAGGTAGTCGCCCACTCGTACCTGGTCTGCGGACGTCCAGGTCGAAAGCCCCAGGTTGCGCGCCAACGTCTCCGGCCTCAGCCAGGGAGCGAGCACCTGCGAAAGAGGGGGGGCCACACCCGCGCTCTGCACCGTGAACTGTGTGTCAGCCGAGACGTCTCCACAGCGGTCGAAGCCGGAGCGTAACAGGCTCACGTCCGACATGCTTACCGCCCCGTCGTTGTTCAGGTCGGCGGCGGCTCCGAACCCTTCCATCCCGCGATGCGTGCCCAGCCGGGCCTGCACGTACGAGTAGTCATCTACCGTGACACAGTTGTCACCGTTGACGTCGCCCTCGACCTGCATCTTCATGTCCAGTTCCAGGCTCGCGCCGGAGGTGAGAGAAATGCTGGCACGGGCGCTCTGGAGGCTGTGCTGCCCCTTTACGTGCACGTTGTATATGCCCGCCGGAAGACCGGAATACTGCGCCACGCCATTACGGTCCGTGGCACCCTTGAAGGAGGCTACAACAGCCGCGCTTCCCGGTGTGCTAAGTTGAAGGGTCAAGGGCTGCACCCAGGTATCGTTCGGCGGTGCGCCCCGGCCAAGCCACTGTACCCGCACGCGCAACTGTGCCGTGCCCTGCGCTTGTGAGGGCTGTTGTGGTTGCTGGGCTTGAGGGGGAGCGGCGGGCGCTGACGTGGAAGCCGGGGGGGTCGCCGCGCCGCTCTTCTTCATCTCAAAGCCAAGTTGGGCGGAAGCGTCGAGGTTATAATACTGCACGCGAATCTGATGCGCGCCGGGAGACAATTCGGCCGTATAGCGCTCCTGTTGCGGTGCCGTCCAGTGCCAGCCGTTCACGGCCAGCATATTGTCGATCCAGAGCCGAACGCCGCTGTCGGCACTCACCGTGAACTCATAGGTGCCGCCTGCCGTCTCTTCCTGCCTTGTGAACTGTGCCGACCAATCTTGCTTACCCGCACCGTAAGCATAGGGCTTCTGCTGGTCCGCGGTCCACGCAAAGCTGGGCGATGACACGTCCTGCACAGAGGCAGGGTGACTTGGGAGGGCGTGTGGGGGGGCCAACTGGGGCGAAGGTGCCTGGTGCCCGGCGAAGTACTCAGCCTTCCAATTGGGGAAGCTCTGCGGCCAGGGAGCCGCCTCTATTTTGTCGCCCTTCAATTGCAGCGAGCCTCTCACGAAGCCCTGTCGGGTGGCTGTACCCCCGTCAACGGAGTAGGGGTCGGACGAGGGAGCGCCGAGCCATTCCGGGCCGGGCGGCTGATGTGTGGCGTAGGCGGTGGCGAGCGCCCCGGCCAATAGATGTGCGCGGCTCACGCCCATGTTCGGCACCTTGAGCACGTCGAACACGAGCCATGTGTTGCCCTTTCCATCTGCCCCGCTGAACGGCTGGGCTACTACGTTGTGCTCCGAAACGTAAGGCAGCCACCAGCGCACAGGGCCTGTTGGCGAGCCCAACGCAGCGGTGCCGCCGTTGCGCTCGAATGCCTCACGAAACACTTGCGGGTAATCCGAGCCTTGGCCCACCTCAAAATTGGCAGGCACCGGAGTCGGCGACGGTTGCCTGGCGGCGGGAGGCGCTGGCGCTACGGGCGGCCCTTGATAGCCGCCACCTGGCGGGGCGGGGGTCACTACCGCGTCCGAATAATAGAACTGGATCAGCCAACCCCAGGTGCGTCCCTGGTCGGCGTGCCAGGCGCTGCCCCACTGGGTCATATAGGGGCCGGGCCAGGGGCACTCGCCGGTGGGGTCCGCGTCGTAGGAACCTGCGCAATACTGCGCCTGGAAGAGGGCACCGCCCCTGGTCATTGCATAGTCGAAAGTCGAGTCCACGGCCTCATCGGTAGTCGAATAGCTGAGGTTGGGGTCGTAGACCTGGTCCTCGGTGTTGTCCTTCACGTCCGCACCGAGGGCGACCTGCTTGCCCCCACGCGCCACCCAGTACCAGGCGTAGGTCTTTACCGCCATCGCCCCGGCTTGCAACGAGGACATCTTCCAGGTCGGTATCCACTCGGAAGGGAGCACGTGCTTTACATACTCGCGGAAAGGCACCACTTCGACCTGTCCCGTAGCCGTGCGATACACCCTGATGGTGGCGGGGGGCACCAGCGCCGAGCTGGCCGCAAGGGCATCGACCTGTGCGAAGGCCCTGTCGAGTGCCATTTGGTCCGCCGCGTTGGCGCCAGGTTCGGAGATGGACAGACCATCAGCGATCTGCTTCTCGAGAGTATCGCTGGAGGGTGAGGCAGCGGTGTGAATGGCGGGTGACTCGCCGGGGGCAGGCAGCTTGGCGTGCAGGCGTAAAGCGGCCCCGCTAAAGTACCTGGCGTTGGAGATGGACCAGCCTCCGTGGCCGGGGGCGCTGACCTGCACCGAAACCGGCAAACCCTGCTCAGCGGGGGAGGTGCCGGGTTGTTGCAGCACAGCCGGGGCAAATGAGAAGTAACCTTCAGCGTCGGTTGTCGTAGACGCCGAGCCGTTCAAGACCACCTCCGCACCCGCGATGGGCACCGAGTTGGACTTGTCTTTCACCCAGCCTTCCACGGCGGGAGAACCGTCGCCAGGGGAGCTACTTTCCGCCACCGCAGGTAGCGACGGAAACAGGTTCAGAGGGATTGCCTGGAGCGCGGCTCCGGTCAAAAAGCAAAGAGCAAGTGCGACACGTGCGGTTTTGTTTGCCAGGAATCGTCGCAAGAAGAGCATTGGCCCTCCATTGTTGAGCAGTGTGGTAGGGTCGTGGTATGAAGTGCTGTGATTGAAAAGAGGCGCACCATACGCATGGCGCAGCCGTACCAGAACGATAGTAACCGAACGAGGCACGTACGCACAATAGGCAATTTGTACTTATGTCATGTGGTACGCGTGGCTCACACGTGGCGGAAGGGGAGGATAAGGCGGCCTGGTCCTAATACCTGAGGCGCATATTCATCTGATATACTCCCTATTGTGGAAACTGTGCGGCAGTCAAGTCAAGTCACGACACATAACCCGTCGGGCGGGAGTGACGCGGTGGCCGATGCGTTCACCAGCTACGCGCCGTACTACGATGCGGAGCAACAGGGCAATGCCATCGCCCGGTGGACCAGGGCAAAAAGCTTGCAGGTGCTGCGGCGCACCTTTCGGCCGGGCGACAGGGTGCTGGAGATCGGCTGCGGCACCGGAGAAGAGGCCCTGTACCTGGCTTCCAAAGGAGTGGAGGTAGTCGCCACCGACGCAGCCGAGGGCATGATAGAGGTCGTTCGTGCGAAGATTGCGGCCCAAGGTACTGCGAGGGGAAGCACAAAACGAGTGACTGCTCGAGTTCTTGCCGCCCGCGAGATAGGCTCTTTCGTGGCGGAATATGGCTCGTCATCATTCGCGGGGGCGTATTCCAGCTTCGGGCCGCTGAACTGTGAGCCGGACTTGCGGCCGGTAGCGTCGGCGCTGGCTGACCTCGTACAGCCGAGTGGCAAGGTGGTAATTTCGCTGCTCAACCGCTACTGTGCCTGGGAGACTATCTGGCACCTGGCGAAGTTGCAGCCTGGGATCGCCTTCAGGCGCTGGGGAGGGCACGCGGAGGCCACAGTCCGGGCGGAGTGGGGCGACCGAAGGATCCCGGTGTATTACTGGACTCCAGGCGCGGTGCAGTGTTGGTTCTCGCCGTATTTCGTGACGACCCGCCGCACGGCTCTTACGTGGGCCTTGCCACCACCATACCTGGAGCGGCTGTTGAAGGGCAGGCCCGGTTTGTTCCGGCTACTTGCCAAGCTAGAGCGTAGGCTGGCGCATTACTGGCCTCTAAATGCTCTAGGCGACCATGTGGTCTTTGAAATGATGCGAAAGTCGGAATGAACAGTATGCGTCCGCTACGATTACGACTGCCTGAAAAATCGTTAGTCTTTCGCGCAATTTTGGTCGTGCGAAATTACGCATTTAGCCAACACACCGGCAAGTTGCGCGTATCTTGTGCTTGGCTAACAACTACTGTGGGTTCAAATTGAGGCTTCAGGCGCTCATCAGAAGCAAGCGGTTGCCAGTCAGGAGGCTCGCCCGCCGCGCAGGCAAGTGGTGGCTCTCCTGGAGGTACCGTCACTTCTCCCCTGACACGGGCACGGCACGGCACGTGAGAGTGGCGGGACTGACCCTGCTACTGGAGCCGACAGTCTTCAACCCGAACCTGCATTTTTCGAGCGGGTTCCTTGCGGAATACCTGAGGCAGGAAGACGTCGTAGCAAAAGCGGGCCGGGTGCTCGATATAGGCACCGGAAGCGGACTGCTTGCAATTAGCGCCGCGCTCGCCGGGGCCAGGCAGGTGACGGCGGTGGACTTGAACCCGGCGGCAGTACTGGCCGCCCGTATGAATGTTTCGCTGTATGCTCTTGCGGGCAAGGTGAGGGTAGTGCACGGCGACCTGTTCGAGCCTGTGGCCGGGGAGCGCTTCGACCTGGTGGTGTGCAATCCCCCGTACTTGAGGGGCGAACCTTCCTCCCCAGGGACCTTAGCTTACATGGCCGGTGAGGACTTCCGGTGGCTGCGGCGCTTCTCCCAAGCGGCGGCAGACTACCTCACGCCTGGAGGCAGGTGCCTGCTCGTGCTTGCCGATAGCACCGACCTCAGATCTATCTGGAAGATCTTCAAGGATGATGGCTGGAGCGTACGGAGGCTGGCTGCCCGTGACGTGCTAGTTGAGCGCCTGTACATTGTGGCACTGCAACGACCTCGGTAGGTGGCACCTTTCTTGCCGCTCACAGGACCAGAACTCGCGCACCTTGGGACCAATATACAACTGGAGGAAGCTTCTTGGATCCGCACCCCACAATCGGTTCTACTTTTCCCCGCGACTTTGTTTGGGGAGCGGCCACAGCGGCCTATCAGATAGAGGGCAGCCCGACAGCAGATGGTAAGGGCGAAAGCATCTGGGACCGTTTCTGTCGAATGCAGGGCACCATCGCCAACGGTGACACCGGAGACGTTGCCTGCGACCACTACCGACTGTGGCGGGAGGACGTGGCGCTGATGAAGGAGTTGGGCCTAGACGCTTATCGCTTCTCAATTTCGTGGCCCAGGGTGTTGCCCGAGGGACGTGGCAAGGTGAACGCGGCGGGCCTTGACTTCTACGACCGCCTTACCGATGCATTGTTGGAAGCAGGCATTACGCCGTTCGTCACTCTATACCACTGGGACCTGCCTCAGGGCTTGCAGGACCGGGGCGGCTGGGGGAACCGGGACATCGCGCCATACTTCGCCGCCTACACAACCGCTGTGGCTGGTAGATTGGGCGACCGGGTCAAGCACTGGATAACCCTCAACGAGCCTTGGGTGACGGCCTTTACAGGGCACCTGTGGGGCGAGCACGCTCCTGGTATGCGCTCCCTTCAGCTCTCGTTCGCGGCGGCGCACAACACTCTACGGGCACACGGCATGGCTATGCAGGCGATCAGGGCCGCGGTGCCGGGCGGTGACACCGGAATAACCCTCAACCTGCATGCGGTGCACCCCGCCCGCGACACAACGGAGGACGACGAGGCCGCGCGCCTCGCAGACGCCTTTCACAATCGCTGGTACCTGGACCCACTCTTCAATGGGCGCTACCCGGACGACATATCACAGCTTCTCGCTGATGCCGGGCCTGTCATAGAGGAAGGAGACTTCGCTACCATCCAGCAGCCACTGGATTTCCTTGGTGTCAACTACTATACACGCAGCGTAGTGCGGCACCGGGACCGCGGCCAGTGGTTCAAGGACGGCAAGCTGCCCTTCGAGACGATCAAGCCCGACGGGCGGGAGTACACTGAGATGGGTTGGGAGGTCTACCCTGACGGTTTGCGGGAGCTTCTTGAACGCCTCCACAGGGACTACCCGGCAGAAGCCTACTACATCACCGAGAACGGCGCTGCGTTCCGCGACACGGTCACACCCGAAGGTACGGTTCGTGACACCAGGCGGCAAGCCTACCTGGAGAGCCACTTTGAGGCTGCGGCACAGGCCATTGGCGTGGGGGTGCCGTTGAAGGGTTACTTCGTCTGGTCGCTGCTCGATAACTTTGAGTGGGCCTTCGGATATTCTCGGCGCTTTGGTCTCATCTACGTCGATTACAAGACCCAGGACCGCATATGGAAGGACAGCGCGAGGTGGTATCAGCGCTGGCTGTCTTCGAGGGTCGCGCCAGCAGGCAAATAGTGAGCTAATGCCGGACTACCTGACCGCGCGGTTGAAGATCGACGCCATCGATGCCGAGATGCAGCGCATCGGCATGTGGAGCGCAGAGCCGCCACCGGCTGAGGCATTCGAGTTTCGAGCCGCGTTCGCCATGGACACCATGCCGTTCGTCCACTGGCTGCAGTTTGTCTTCATACCCCGCGTGCGTGAGATAATCGCTACCGAGGGAGACTTCCCACGCAGCAGCCAGGTGGGTGCGCAGGCCGTCCGCGAGCTCGACGGCATCAATGAAGCTAGCGGGCTTATATCCTTGTTGAGCGACTTCGACTACTTTATAAGGTCCGGCTGATCTCGGACAGGAATGAGAGAATGTCGCTATTCAAGGGAGGGCCCGGTGCGCTGCCCGTCGTGCCAGCCAACACCTCGAAGGCCTCGGCAGTAGGTGCGCAGGCGAGCAGATGCTGGTAGTTCTCCCGTAGCGCACGCAACGCCTCACCCGACTCTATGCTGTCAGCCTCGGCCTGCGTGGCGTACAGCACGACAACCAACACTTGGGCTCGCTCGCAACTCGCCAGTATGTAGGCTCCACGGGCGGTATGCTCTACGTAGGCGGGCATCACAAGGTCGGCCGCCAGAGCCTTGACCTCATCGAACCTGCCGGGGGCTGCCGACAACCTGGTAAGAACCGCGTGCATCAAAGTCCTCCATGCTGAGGGTTGTTGCTGCTCACTCTACCCTGGAACGCTGCTCGCTTTCCATACCATTCGCTGTTCATTTTCTGCCCGCTTGCCAACGAACCACAGCCCCTAAACGTATTAACGACTGGTTGCACCTCGCGAGAGCGTGCCCGCTTCTACCTCAATTGACACGTCCGGTGCACCCGGACGACAAGCAGGAAAAACCGGAAAGAGAGAAGCAGACCTAAGGAATAACTCCTCTCTTTCCGTGTAGCTCTGGCGCCCGCGAGCGCTCTAAACTTGTATATTGCTCAAGAACCTCGCGCCGACCCCCAAAGTGGCCAGCCACCCTAGGGGTTTAACTCAAATCTCACGCTCGCTGAGACCTGGCCTGTCAATGTCGGGTCGGGGGCCTACGATGTCAATGGGTGGCTCGATGTCCACCGGCGGAAAGTCCCTCGGCGGTTCTATGTCCACCGGCGGAAAGTCCCTCGGTGGCTCGATGTCCCCAGGTGGGAAGTCCCTGGGCGGGAAGTCCGTTGGGGGCGGAAAGTCCCTGGGCGGCTCTATATCGGTCGGAGGCGGGAAATCTGTGGGTGGCTCGATGTCCACCGGCAGAAAGTCCCTCGGTGGCTCGATGTCGATGGGTGGAAAATCCCTCGGCGGTTCTATGTCGATGGGTGGAAAGTCCCTCGGTGGCAGTATGTCGATGGGTGGCTCGATATCGACCGGCCCGAAATCCGTCGGCGGCAAGATGTCGATGGGTGGCTCTATGTCGTCCGGCGGCGGGAAGTCGTCCGGCGGTGCGATGTCGATGGGTGGCTCGATGTCCGTAGGCTGGCGACGCGCCATCGAGCTTGCGTCTCCGCCCTCTGATTGACCACTCTGCGACCCCATGCCGCCACTTGGCCGAGAATACGGATCGCCTACCATTCCCCCGCCGTTCCCTGCCGCTGAGCCACCTGACTCAGAGCCTGCACTGCCTGTACCGCTATCCAACGGGTCTTTATTACCTTGGTCTGCCATTTTGGCTGCCTCCTGTTCCTGCAAAGGACGCTCGATCTATCTTCAGATGTGACTACTTTCAGTTTTATTCTGCTAATCTCACCCCCTTTCTTGCTGCGATTTGCGGAGATACCGCGCTGCTGCTCCCGGTCCTGAGTAGCCCTTGAGTAGCGCGGTCAACGCGTGGCTCACGAAATCTATTCGTACATCTGTAGATCCTGGAGTGCTTCGTACCCCTCCAACTGCCCGGTTGGGGTCGTACATGCAAAAGGTGTCCCTCTGCCGGACAACCAGAGTCCGGGTAAACCTGGCGGCTTCGGCCCAGGACAAGGCGTACTTTTCGGCGCGACTGCTATCACCAACCTCAGTAGCGAGGGACCACGCGTCCGCTATGCCTTCCGCTATGGCCGCCGTATGGAAGCTCGGGCTGGTAGCGCTTAGGTCGCACAAGAAGGACCCATCCTTCTCAAGCTGCCATTCGAGCGCCCAATCTGCTATCTCAAAAACGAAGTCTGCATAGGCCGGTTTGTGCATGGCCCGGTACATAGCCGCCCAGGCTTGCGTTTGCCAGATGACCATGCCCCACGGGTGCAACAGGTGAAAGCGCCGCCGGTACCAGTCCAGGTGGCGATCTGCCTCTCCCGCAACCTCCAGATGCCCCATCTTGCCTATGTACTCGCCGAGTGCCCACAGTATACAACCAGGTAGGAAGTCGTGGTCCGCCGCCAGACCAGGCCCGTTACCTGGTGCGGCAATGCGCCCGTCCGGTTGAAGGAATCTGGTCAGGCTCTCCGCCAGCACGTGCGTCCACTCTATGCCCAAACCATCATCGCGCTTGACAAGAGCACTGAGAAGCTGGCAATCAGCGGCCACGCCATTGGAATAACCGGGTAGATTTAGCAGGCCAGTTGGGGAGCCGGTATCTATGCTTGCGAGGCAAAGCTCGAGGCCGCGCCGCGCAGTATCGAGCCATTCGCCCCGCTGCCCAATCTGGCCCGCCGCATCAAGTGCTGCCACTGCATGGAGCACGCGCGCCGAGCTGCCCTTGGCAAATCGCCGCCCGTCAACCGGCAACTGTAGGTACTCAGGCAACCCGTTCTGCCCGATATTGTTCGCGATGTATGTACCAAGCAGTTCTATGTCGCCTTCTAACTCAGCTTGTGTGTACGCCTCGGCGGAAGGTACGGGCAATCCATAGACGAGTCTATGCACGTCGGTACCGTATCCCACCCACGAGGTGGTCCTGAACGTAGCCCATTCGTAAGGCGAGGCCGCTATGCCAGCCTTCTTTAGAAGCTGCCGGCACATTGTCTCTTTCGTCCAGTTATAGTAAGGAGCGACATACGACAGGAAGATTGCCTGCTTTTCCCCTTGTTGCACTGCCAGGGAGTCCAGTCCTCGCCGCAGAAGGAAAGCCACTCTTTCCAGGGAGGCCGCGCCCAGCCATTCACGGTCATGAAGTACCGACACGGACACGGCAACTTCTTCTGCCTTGACACCCGCTTTCACTTTGTCAAATCTATGGTCTTGCCATGCCTGCACGGTAGCACGAGCTACACATGCGTCCAGTGATGCTCCCCAGCTAAGCGAGCAACCAATCGGCCCGTTCTTGAACAACGTGACCGCGACGGCACTGACCGGGGCCGGTATGAGGTCCGCTGGTAGGCCGACCTCACGTATAGGTTGCCCATTCGCGTAAGCTGAGAGCGCTTCGCGTGCAAAGCCCACCAGCAATCTACCCACGTTCCCATCGAGGGACCAGGCTACCCTCTCGTCGGTCGGGTCTTCCGTTGAGCCGAAGGGCAGCCAGTATTCACCTGGTTGCACATGTTTGGCTACCGTGTGCCTGTACAAGCTATGTGGCTCAAAGTGTGACATCCGGCCATTTGTAACCAGCGCATGATGATATTGCTCTATCTCACTGGTGAAGGCTTGCGTGTTCGGCAATGCGCCGGCCATACGAGCGTCTGCCGTTTTGCTTCTTACGACGATCCCGTATTGCGAAAAGTCGAGCTGCGACGGGGTAATCTCTTCCAGCGCCCCCAGAAAATTAACGCCGATCTTCAGCTCCGGTAACCGCTCAGGCGATATTGCCCCGTTCGAAGAGTCCAGGGTTTTCACAGTAGCAAGCACGAGGTCCCGGCAGGTGTCCGCATCACGCGCCTCGAAGTGCCAGAACCCGTCCCTCGCCAGTCGCCTTTCCGTATTGCGCTCTCGAAAACTCACAAACGTGCCGCCTGTGCTGTCATAATGCCTGTCCAGCGTCAGCGGCGGGGCTGGTACGGTGCGGTGCGTCAAATAATGTCTAGTTACCAGTTGTACAACGTCCACGGGACAAAGTCCGTCTGGTATTTGCTCGTCAGCCCAGCTTCTTACCGCGACCCGCTTAAAAGCTGGCACATAGTCAGGTCGGGGAGCCTTCAGGTCGTCCCACACATCGAATAAGGTCTCAATCCTGTACCCAAGCGCCCTCGCCCACTCGGCACCTCCATGTCCTGGGAAATGGACGAGGCATACTGCTCCTTCTACCTGGAAGCCTTCCTCCTCCAGAGCCTGGATGGCCCGCCGCATGGTTGAGCCGGAACTCAAGGCATCGTCCACCAGGACGACGGGTTGGGACCTACTCAAAGGGCCCTCAACTCTGCGGCAGGCGCCATAGCGCTTGCGCTCCTCCCTTACGCAGGCACCTACATAGCGGCCCTCGCCAAGAAGCACGCAAGCTGACATTAAAGGCACGGCAGTATATCCTATTGTGGCAAGCTGCGTTGACTTGAAGCTCTCAAGGCGGTCCAGGAGGCACCGGCCAGCCAGGAACGACCCCTCGGCCGTGAGAGAAACGTTCCAGCTGTAAAGCGCCCAGTCCGCGTATTCACCCGCGCCCGTACGTATGGGTTGCCCTGGCCCCGAATATAGAATGCCGTCCCGGCGGAGTAGTGCCAGCAGTTCGGCGCGCCTTGATGTTATTTTGTTCTCCTCGTTCGTACCCATCATGTCCCCGGCGATAGCCGCCAATCTTTTTCTACTGCTTGCCTCATGAAACCACAACAGCGCGAAACATATAGCTCACGTTATCAAGACCTCTTGATACTTCATAGACGAGTCGAAGTCCAACGGCCATGTGGCCGGCCGCAAGTGCCACAAATATAGACGATGACGGTAGCGCTGTCAATAGATACTCGCGCAAGAGCGGAAACCCTAGCGCAGCCATCTGCTTTCGCCTCGTTGAGGTCCCATATCTCGGAAACGCAAAGCACAACACTAGGCCACGACTAGGGTGTCATAGTCGCAGCCGCAGCCGTGCATATTAGTAACGAGAATGACCCTTCTCGGAACTTATATGTTGTTGCGTAGCGTTCCCGGATATGTTTGGCTAGTATCTGACATGTGGAGCCTTGCCCTTGTTCGTGGGAGCGAATTGAGGGCGAGACGATAAGGGTAACGGGTCTGGGCCGCCGCGTCAACGGTGGTACGTCAACCTTCTCAGGAGCGACAGAGAATTAAAAGTGATTACTGGAAAAGCCTGTCAATGTTCGGTATCAGTGAGGTGCCCCTACTTCTTCGTCTCCCTGCTCATCTTCTCGTCCGTCTTCAGATGCCATGTTCTCCAAAGCTGCTCCATAGCCACCAATTGCATCTAATGCTGCACGGCTAGCCTCTATTGCTCCATAGCCACCAATTGCATCTAATGCTGCACGGC
>JALZHG010000008.1 GCA_030914045.1 Chloroflexota bacterium
CCACCCTTTCGGAGATACGCAGGGTACTGCGCCCCGGCGGCAGGCTGGTGATAGTACCGGCGGGGTGGATCACGCCCAGGGACGCGCAGGGCAAGGCGTTCGAGGGCGTGGCCCGGCTGGTCTACGGCGACAATCGTGGCGGCTCGGCCGCCCCGGCTCCGGCAGCGAAGGAGCGAGCGCCCCAAAACGCGGGCTGGGTGTCCCTCATGGAAGGCAAGCTGCGGGAGGCGGGTTTCGAGGCCAATACCTACCTGGCGTCCAACGAGCGCGGGTCGGCGGTGGTGGTCGTGGCTGACAGGCGTTGAAGTACGAGCACTGGCAAACTCCAAAAATTGACGCAGTTCGGACCGAACTAATAACAACCTACGGAGAAATCAACAATGATAGAAGTAATCGACCTGAAGAAACATTACGGCGAGGTAAAGGCCGTGGACGGGGTTAGTTTTACGGTGCCCAACGGCCAGGTAACGGGCTTGCTCGGCCCAAACGGAGCCGGCAAGACCACCGCCCTGCGAATGATAGCCGGTCTCATCAAGCCGATGTCCGGCACGGTGGTCATAGACGGGCAGGACGTTACCACGGACCCGCAGAAGGCGCGTAGTCTGCTCGGCGTACAGTCCGACATGACGGGCGTGTACCCCCGCCTCACTTCGCGGGAGCAATTGCGCTACTACGGCGGCTTCTACGGGTTGAAGGGCAAGGCGCTCGACGCCCGCGTCAACGACGTTATCAAGCTGCTCGACATGGCAGAGATAGCGGACCGCCGCGCCGAGGGTTTCAGCCGGGGCCAGCGCCAGAAGATCGTGCTGGGCCGCGCCCTCATCCACGATCCCCGCAACATCATCATGGACGAGCCGACCAACGGACTCGACGTGATGGCCGTGCGCGAGACCCGCGAGATGATACGCACCTTCGCCGGGCAGGGCCGCGCCGTGCTCTTCAGCACCCACTACATGGACGAGGCCCAGCGCCTGTGCGACTATATTGCCATCATCGTGAGCGGCAGGATTATCGCCTTCGGCACCCCCGCCGAGCTAATACAGCAAACGGGCAAGCACAACCTGGAAGACGCCTTCGTCACGCTCGCGGGCGCTGAAGGCCTGATGCACAGCGAGTTCGCCCGAGTGTGACGACGGACGATGGACGATAGAAAGCAGACGAACAAATCCGAAATCCGAAATCCCAATTCCCAAATCAGGAGAATCCAATGTGGTCACGCGTAGCTAATATATGGAAGAAAGAGATAACAGAGAACGTGAGAGACAAGAAGGCCCTCAGGCAGGGCCTGCTCATTCCGGTGGTCATTGGCATCTTCTACGCGCTGTTCAGCCCGCTGCTCAATTCCGCGATCACCGAGCGGGCCAAGGAGCCTGTCACCATCCCGGTGAAGGGTATAGAGAACGCAGACCAGCGGCTAGTTGACGCGCTCAAGCAGTTCGACATCACATTGCAGCCGTTCGAGGGCGACCTGGAAGCGGCCATACGGAGCGGCGAAAAGAACGCGGGCCTCATTATCCCGCCAGGCTTTAGCGAGGCGCTCGACAGCGAAAGACCCGCCGCCCTGACCTTGCTCACCAACAGCACCTCCGGCGGCATCTTTGGCGGGGGCTTCTCCGGCGAACGGCTCGACCTGGCGATAAGCGAGTTCAACCAGGCGGTGGTTACCAGCCGCGTCGAGACACGCAACATCGACCCCAACATCCTCTCGCCGATTAACCTCCAGCAGCAAGACCTGACGCGACCGGAGCAGCTTGCGGGCGCGTTCGCCGCGTTCACCCTGCCCATCCTGTTAGCTGTAGTAGTCGTGCAGGGTGGGTTCTTCATCGCGGTAGACGTGACGGCGGGGGAGAAGGAGCGCGGTACGCTGGAGTCGCTGCTGGTCACCCCGGCAAGTGACATCGAGGTGTTCCTGGGCAAGCTGGGCGCGGTCTTCACCATGACCACCATACCAACGGTGCTCACGTTTATGGCATTCTGGATCGCGAGCCAGTTCATGCCATCAGAGATAACCAAAGGTGGCGTGCTGCCCTTCAGCGTGGTTGGCACGGCCATACTGCTCAGCGTGCCACTGGCTCTATTCCTGAACACGGCGCTCATGACGTTGAGCATCCGCACCAAGACCTTCAAGGACGCGCAACAGGCCGCCACGCCCGTCATATTCGCCGCGATGGTGCCCTCGATGGCAGCCGCGTTCGTGCAGCCCACCAACCCGCTGATGTTCCTGATACCGATCTACGGTCCCTCGGCCCTGGTAGGAGGGCTAGCGGTAGGCACTCCTGTTCCCGCGATGGCCTATGTCTACGCCGTGGCAGGAAGCATGCTCGCCGCCGCCATCTGCATCCCCATCGCCCTGCGCGTCTTCAACCGCGAACGCCTGCTGTACGGGGTATAGGTTCTATCTGAGCGAGCAGCCTCCGGCGCGGTTTAAGTTATCAACTTGATTGTACGCACCGGCCTTCTAATGCTCTTGCGCTGGCGGTAGCGACGCTTTCAGATCCCCGGCAGCAGCCCAAAGAACCACCAGTTCCCCGCTACCGCCACCGGCAGGAGCAGCAACACGGGCAGCGCGAACCAGGGCCAAAATACCCGCTCGCGCCCCAGCCTGCCTGTCGCCAGCACCAGCACCAGGGCCATGTAGCCAAGATTGAGCGTGAGCGGGACCAGCGCGGCAAGGGGGAATAGCGACCGATACACTATCAGCCCCGCAACCGTCACGTACAGCGCGTACAGCGCACCCGCGAGACTTACCAGCGCCGACACCGCGTAGCCCGCCGCTATCACCCCTCGCCAGCACCAGGCCAGCGCCCCACGTACATCCACACTCTGCGACATCGCGACCTCCTTCCGAATACTCGGACAGAGTGTAAGGGAGGCGCGTAAATGTGCCTTCGGCAATCGCACCTATTTTGCATCGTGCTCGGCGTGACGATGTAGGCAGATTTGCCTAGAGGGAAGTCAGGCTGCGTGCGGGCCGTTGCTACTCCGATCGCGGCGACCCTGTCCCACCATGTCATCCCGAACGCAGTGAAGGATCTCAGATGCTGAGTCTAGTCCTTAACTGGAACCTGCGGTACCATCGTAGGTAAGGTTCAACGGCGTCCCTACTCACTTTCTTGAGATCCTTCGCTGCGCTCAGGATGACAGAAAGGGGCAGGGTCGCCGCAAATGAGGGCGCATGAACTTGCCCGGTGGCAAACGGGGATGCGGGGTGCTACAATATTGCGTACGCCCTGGCGTGCTATTGCCCAAGGAGGCGCACTATGAAGACAATAGGCGTTTTAGGCGGCCTCGGCCCTCAAGCCACTATGGACTTCGAGGCGAGAGTGCATGCCGCGTCCCAGAGACTGATACCGCCGCGAGCCAACAGCGGCTACCCACCCATGATTGTGTACTACCACCGCACCGCTCCCATACTGGTGGATGAAGACAACCAGCCAATCCTCCCAATAGAGATGCACCCAGCCCTGCGCGAGAAGTTGGAGGCATTCGGCAAGTTAGCCGACTTCCTGGTGATTACCGCGAACGGCCCTCACCTGCTTAAGGACATCTTCGAGCAGGTATCCGGGCTTACAGTGTTGAGCATAATAGACGTAACGCTCGAAGAGGCGCAAAATCGCGGCTGGCGCAAGCTCGGGTTGCTGGGGTTGGGCGAGCCGCGCGTCTACATGGCACCGTTGGACCAACTGGGCGTGCCCTACGAGACGCTATCGGGCGACCTGGAGGCACTCCGAAACAGCCTGGACCGCGCCATAATCGTCCTGATGGAAGGTAGAGCTGGCCCCCAGGAAACCGCGACGGCGCTGGAGGCAATCGAAGCCCTGCGCGGCAAAGGCGTGGACGGCATCATCCTCGGCTGCACCGAGATACCGTTGCTGTTAGGCGAAGCCGCCCAAGCCCCCGACCTCATCAACCCCGCTGCCTTACTGGCGGAAGCCGCCGTCAGGCACGCAATGGAATAGATGGACGATGGACGATGGACGATAGACGATAGGAGACGAAACCGCCAAGACGCAGAGGACGCCAAGGACGCGCCAAGAAGATCATGGTTGGATGCTATCCGTCAACTCATAACTCATAACTCATAACTCATAACTCATAACTCATAACTCATAACTCATAACTCCGCCATCGTCCATCGTCCATCGTCCATCTCACACTTCTACCAACAGCAGGAACCCGGTGGGGCTGGCGAACTGGTAGTCTCCCTGGTCAGGCTCGGTGAAGAGATAGGTGCGGCCGTTGAAGTCGGCTCTATGGCCGGGGCCTATATCGAGGCGCGGGCCGGTCTCCACGATGTAGAGGCAGATGTTCATCAGGGTGTGGTACACGCTGTCGGCCATGCCTCGGTCCTGTATGTAAATGCCAATTTCGGGACGGCCAAACTGCTCCATGCCATACGTGCGCAGCAGGTACCGCTCGTGAGGCTCAACTTCGGTGGCGTTGAAGGTCACCACGCCCACCCACAGCGGCATGGGAAGGGTGTCGCCGGGCCGGATGGGCAGGTACTCGGCCAGCAACTCGACAGGTTGGGCCAGGGCCGCCCGTTCGTTCAGGATGCCGACACCACCCTGCGTGATGAGCGCGGTTGCCGCCTGGTAGAGGGCAGTTAGCTGCTCCGCTGGGTCGTCGGAGCCGCCCAGGTAGAGCAGACGGACGGCAGCCCGGTGCGACATCAGCAAAGCGCGCTGCTCGTCGGGCATAGGCGAGACGGCAACCGTCTGTGCCAACACCTCTTCGCGGACGGGCGCGTTCAGGGCTATCATGGCGATCTCGTGCCCCTCGAACCGCGCCACACCGCCTACCACCGGCACGCGCGTGTTCCCTTCTACCCTGGCCCATTCGACCGTGCTCGGCCCCACAAGCTGCCGCAGCACCATCTCCATGCCGCGTGCATCGAGCGCGGGCATGTCCCGGTACAGCACCGTGCACGCCTGCTTCGCGTCCAGCCTCAGCCCCTTGCCGCCCCCGCCGCCTCCGTTACCTGATGAATCGCTCACTGCCCGCCCTTCCTGCATACTGACATTGTGCCCGTCGTACCTGGGTATGTTAACCGCAAAGGCGCAAAGAGCGCAAAGGTACGCGGAGATAAAGTAGGTGTTCATAGCAAGAGGAGCATGGTACATGATGTTGTACCATGCTCCTCTTGCTGCGATCTAAACTGATTAATGACCGGGGTCGATGGGTTCCTCACAGTTGGGGAAGAAGGTGTTGTTCACAATCTTCGCGACCTGCCCGCGTGTGGCGTTGTTGCCGGGGCGGAAGTACGGGCGGTTGTTGGGGCCAACGCACGGTTCCGTAGGCGTGGAGTTGCAGGGGTAGCCGCTCATGATGCCGTCCTGACTCAGCGCCTCTATGTACGTATGGAAGGGGTTTGAGGGTGGCACGTCCTCGAAGGTCTGCCCGCCTGCCGGGGAGAAGCGAATGCCGTTGTCCGCGGCTTCAAACACGATCTTGGCTATCTGCCCGCGTGTGGCGTTGTTGCCGGGGCGGAAGTACGGGCGGTTGTTCGGGCCGACGCAGGGTTCCGTGGGTATGGAGTTGCACGGGTAGCCTGAGATCGCCCCGTTGGTAGCCAGCCTGTACACGACCTCGTAGAAGGTGTCGCCGGGCGGCACGTCCTCAAAGAGCTGCTGGTTCGGCGTCTCGTTGAACCCGGCAGCGTTGGAAACTATCTTGGCAAGCTGTGCGCGGGTGACGTTGTTGCCGGGGCGGAAGGTGTTGTCCGGGTAGCCGGAGAGCACGTTGCGGCAGGAGAGGCAGCGCACGAACTCGTAGAAGGTGCTGCCCTGCGGCACGTCCGAGTAGTTCACCACGCAGGGGGTAGCCGTAGGGCTAGGCGTTATGATGGGCGTGGGCGTGTTGATCAGGTAGGGGATGGGGGCGACAGGGAAGTTCTCACCTACGAGGGCGGCATTAGAGTCGAAGCGCTGGGCGAAAAGATCGGTATCACCCTGCCGGTCGTCGTCGAAGGTGACGAGGAACAAGGCCGAACCAGCGCCCGTCGTGACAAACGGATAATATTCCCGGTCAGGGCCCGTCGATACCAGCATATCGTCGCCCGATAGCCCACCGCCTGTGGACACGACCTGCGCTCGGATTTCGAAGTTGTTAGGTCCAAAGGACTGAAACACCACCAGGTACTTGGCGGCGGCGCTGCTGTAGGCGATGTGTGGGTGCTCCTGGAACTCGGCGTCAGCATTTATAGCGTAATTGCTGCCAATGAGGGAGCCGTCGGTCTCTACCATCTGGGCGTAGATATCGGCATCTGTGCCGCGCAGGTCCGTCCAAACAACCATCCAGTCATGAGAGTTGGTGTTGTACCCGATGCTCGGATCGTGGGCACTGGTGGTCCCGGAAGATACGTTGATAGTGGAGGGCTGCACTGTGCCGGTGCCGGTGACGCGGCGGGCCTTTATCGAGTAGATGGAAGTCGCTTCCAGCCTGTACGCGACAAGGAACTCTTTGGTCAGAGTGCTATAGGATACCACGGGATCGGATTCATATCCGTTTGCAGTTGCTATGTCAATGACGCTGGCTTGCGGGGTGCCGTCGCTTGCCACACGCCTGCCACGCATGTTGAACATCTGGCCCTGGAGGAACTCTTCCCAAACGACGAGGTACTGGTTATCGCCGGCGCTGTAGGCTATTGCCGGGTCGTCCTTGGCAAGCGTGCCGCTCGAAATCTCGAATGCCCCGCCGGTGAGAGTGCCGGTGGCGGATACGCGCTGTCCCAATATCTTGTCGTCGCTTGCCCAGACGACCAGGTACTCGTTAGCGGCGCTGGAGTTGTAGGCGATGGACACGTCCTGCTCGAACTCCGAGGTATTGGCAATCGCGAAGTTGGTGCCCAGCATAGTGCCGTCGGCGTCTACGCGCTGCCCGTAGATGTCCCACCCACCGTTGCGGGCATCCTCCCACACGACCAGGAACTCGGTATTGGCCGAGCTGTAAGCGGAGGCTGAGCTGCCTTGAGTATTCAATGCCGAGGGTGCGGAGGGGTTCGTGCCTGCCGCTTTGCCTTCCTTGCCTGGCGACCCTGGTGTCGCCCCATAAACTGTGCTACTCAAAATGAGCAGGCCGAGTAGTATTGCCGGTGCGATTGCGAAGATTGCTATCAGTTGCTTGCGGCGCATTTCGTTCCCCTTCTTGCGATGTATGGTGTGATTTGTGTTTCTCATCAAAGACAGGCTTATGCTGCCTACATATCTATTCTGCAGCAGGACGGAGGAGAAAACATCGCGTGAATCAATTAATTGCTTCAAGGTACTTGTTAATTGATGGCCCAGGGGTGGAACCGGCAGGGACGCCTAAACACTTGGAGTGTGGCCTAAGACAAAGGACCGGAATACGGCATTACGTACTCCGGTCCTTCTTGTGCTTTTTGCGGTTTCTTCTCTCCCGCTGTCCAGGCGATTAGCTACCGCGCTATTGAGCGGGGTTCTCGCAGTTAGGGAAGAAGGTGTTGTTCACAATCTTCGCGACCTGCCCGCGTGTGGCGTTGTTGCTGGGGCGGAAGTAGGGGCGACTACCCGGGCCGACGCACGGTTCCGCCGCTATGGTGCCGCACTCGTAGCCGCTCATGATGCCGTCCTGCGTCAACGCCTCTATGTACTGGTGGAACGGGCTTGAGGGTGGTACATCCTCGAACGTCTGCCCGCCTGCCGTTGGTACGCCAATGATATGATCGGCGGCCTCGTAGACGATCTTGGCTATCTGCCCGCGTGTGGCGTTGTTGCCGGGGCGGAAGTAGGGGCGGTTGTTCGGACCTACGCATGGTTCCGTGGGTGTGGAGCCGCACGGGTAGCCTGAGATCGCCCCGTTCGTAGCTAGCCTGTATACGACCTCGTAAAAGGTGTCGCCGGGCGGTACGTCCTGGAATAGCTGCTGGTCGGGCGTTTCGCTAAAGCCGGCAGCGTTAGAGACTATCTTGGCAAGCTGCGCCCGCGTGACGTTGTTGCCGGGCCTGAAGGTGCCGTCCGGGTAGCCGGAGAGCACCCCACGGCAAGCAAGACAACTCACGAAGTCGTAGAAGGTGCTGCTCTGCGGCACGTCCGAGTAGTTCACCACGCAAGCGGTAGCCGTGGCGCTCGGCGCTACCAGGGGCGTGGACGTGATTGTAGGCGTAGATGTGGGTACGGAAGTCGCGGTCCTTGTGGGTGTGGGCGTGTTGATCAGGTAGGGCATGGGCGCGACCGGGAAGTTGCTGCCGACAAGCGCCACGTTCGAGTTGAACCGCTGACCGAAAACGTCACTATCCTCCTGGCGTAGGTCATCGAAGGTAACCAGGAACGAGGTATTACCCGCGCCCGCAGATACGGCTGGGACAAGTTCTCTATCAGGGCCTGTTGACACCAGGATGCTGTTGCCTGATGGCGAACCGCCAACCGAGATAACTTGTGCTCGGATATCACCTTGCGTATGAGCTTCATAGGAAATCCACACAGCCAGATACTTGGAGGCCGAGCTACTGTAAGCTATTCGGGGGAGCTCCTGGGTACTCTCCTGGGTAGTGAGGGGATAATTACTTCCCACCAGGGAGCCACTACTATCCACCAGTTGGGCGTAGATGTCTACGCCCCCGTTGCGGGTATCGGTCCACACCACAAGCCAGTCGTTGGACGTGGTGTTGTACGCGCTTTTGGAACGGCTGGCAGCGCCTTCGGAGGCAGACACGTTGATTACCCCGGTCTGTACAGCGCCCGTACCGGTCACCCGGCGCGCCTTTATGGAGTTGATGTCGGACGCCGTCAGCCTGTACGACACGAGGAATTCCTTGGTCAGCGGGCTGTAGGACACGGCTGGAAACATCTCCGAACCGCCCGTGGATGCAATGTCAATGACGCTGGCTTGCGGGGTGCCGGTGCCTGACACGCGCCTGCCACGAACGTTATACTCCTGGGTCCCCGCATACTCCTCCCAAACCACCAGGTACTGGTTGTCCTCGGCGCCATAAGCAACAAAGGCACGATCTTTACTATTGTCGTTGTCCGAGATCATGAACGCGCTGCCCGTGAGAGTGCCGGTGTTCGACACCCGCTGCCCGTACACCTCAGACGCTTCTTCCCAAACCACCAGGTATTCGTTGGCGGTGGAGTTATAGGCGATGTCAGGGTCCATTTCCGCACTCCCCGTGACCGCAATTGGGAAGTTGGTGCCCAGCATGGTACCATCGGCATCTACGCGCTGGCCGTATACATCGTAAGTACCGTTCCGAAGATCCATGAACACGACCAGGAACTCGGTATTCGTGGAGTTGTAGGCAGACGCGGAGTAGTTCTGCACGCCCAACGCAGAGGGGGCGGACGGGTCTGTGGCCTCAGACTTAGTTTCGTTGCCCAATGTGCCCGCGCTCTTGCTATCCTCCCCAGGTGTCGCTCCGTATACTGTGCTAGTCAATATCAATAGGCCAAGTAACAGTGCCGGTATGGTTGTGAAAATTGCCCTCAGGTACTTGCGTTTCATTTTGTTTTCTTTCCTTTCGTTTCTCTATATGTGCTGCTGATAGGATTTCCGGCAGTTTTTTACGGACGCTGCCTTTATGTACCTATTTTGCAAGAGGACGGAGAAGAAAACATCGCTTGAATCAATTAATTGTTTAGTGTGGACTATTAATTAGGTTTGGTCTGGTCTTTAGTGCGCCGGACAAACAGAAAGTGAAGTTGACTGCAACCTTGCTTAAGGTGTCAACTTCACTTCTTGAGGGGTTTGCGAGGGAACAGCGTAAACGGTGGTGCGGCTTATAGGGCCGGGAGGCTGTCTAGGATTCCACGCCCCGCGACAGGTAGTAGGTAACCACGAAGGTGCGGTACGCCTCCAGCACGTTGTCAAACCGCCACTGCAACGTGCGCCCGTCCACGCGCTCGGCACCGGGCAGCAGCGCGGAGGCGTCGGCGTGGAGGGTCTCTTTGAAGGTGAGGCGCATGGTCACGGGCGAAGTGATGCGAAGAGGAGCGGGGCCGCGAACTTCCGCCGCATCACGCACCGCCTGCTCCGCCTCGCTCTCTATCGCCTCTCGCGCCTCCTGCACGCTCATCAGGTGCCGGGCGGCCAGGCGGGTGATGCCCTCTTTCACGGCCACACCCCGCAGGTTGTCGCCCAGTTGCGACCGCAGCCCGGCTATGGTGGCGGTGTCGCCGGTGACCAGGCACACAGGCACGCCGTAGTGCCCCGCCACGGCTGCGTTGATGGTGCCCTCGCTGCAAATGAGGTCGTTGAGGCGCAATTCGTAGGCGTGGTAGGTGTGGTTGAGGTTGCCCTCGGCCACACCCGCCGCCGCGTGGTAGCCGACGAAGAGGGCCACCCCGAAGCTGCTGTCGAGGCCCTCCACCATGAAGCCGGGCTTGAAGCGGCCCGCGATCAGTTTGGCGCGTGGGTGCAGCTCGTCGGGCACGAGGTTGCGCATGAGGTAGTGCCCGTCGTTCACGAGCACGTCGGTGGCCCCGGCGGCAAGCGCGCCCGACACGGCGGCGTTCACCTCGGCGGTGAGCAGGCGGCAGGCGTGGCGATAGTCGGCGGAGGCGCTGTCAAAAAGCTGGTCGCGGTCCACGACGCCGCACACGCCGTCGAGGTCGCAGGAGATGTAGACTTTCAAGTATGGGTTCTCCAATCCTCCGACAATACACGCTGATTTTAGGAACTATCTGGTATCTCGGGTAGGTTCAGCTTGTCTGGGCTAATCGTATCTTGCCCAATTCGTAATTCAAGAACAGGATCCCACTGTACGTTGCTAATGAACCATCGTCTCCGCCCAGGCTTCAGCAGTTCAGGACTCTCCTTTAGCAAGGTGACGACATCCCCGAAGTTGGGTTCTGTTGAGAACACAAATCTCTGACCTGCACGTACTTGCGTAAGGTTGATTTCCCTTGTAAGGCTAAAGCTCGCCTTATGAATGTGTGGCACCCGAGCGTGAACAACCGGGTCACACAGGAGCAATATCAGATTGGGACTAAGAGGAAACCACATATGCACATCTGGGACTCTAAGTAAGTCCTCATAGAGCGAAACCCATACGCCATCCTCATCATGCGCAGTTGGAAGTGTCAGAGGTTCCTTTGTCTCAAACGCGAATGGGAAGTCGGATGTCCAAAACCTTAGCGGCGAACCTCTGTGGATCAATACCCATTTCATCTGCATCAGTGTTTGCCGTAACTGAGGGATTGCCTTGGGCACCATTGCTATGAACTCGCGCCTTAGCTTGACGGGATCAAGGTCTAAACGCCCCTCAGGCAGAGTTGCGTTGAGATCTGCGAATATCTGCTCGTAGCCTTCTCTGACTGCAGCAGCAATAGACAGAAAGTAGGCAAGCATTTTGGCTAGGTCGCCTTTCTGTACTTCAAGTGCAGCTACTGAGGGATTCTGACAGAACCTTTTCAGGTAGTTGAGGTATTTTCCCTCAGCCTGGTCCAATCCTCATCAACTGTCTGCAAATTACCTTCTGCATCGTAATAGTCAAGATATCCGCGTTGGGCGCACAGAACTGACGTTGCGATAGGTTTAGCTTGCCCTGTCTCTCCGTTGAAGGAGTTGACTAGGTAAGTCTGCTTCCTTCCCTTCGTTCCCCATTGGCTGAGGTATGCCTGAGGTAAATAATGTTGGTCGGTATCTCTGCCTGCCATCGAATATTCTCACTCTGCTTCCTAGGGCGTATCTGCAAACTGAAAGACTCAAGGAAGAATAGAGCTACCAGGGTTGCTAATCCTCCTGGCTCAAATACAGGATTTTACTCCTGAATGGGTGGAGAAGTCTCAAGATAGAATATGCAGATACGCCTAGGATTGAGAAATGTATCAGATTAGCTTTTTCTGTCTTTCATGTTCTAGTTGTTCTCTTGCTTCTTCCATGGAGGGGAAGTTATCTAGTTCAGCATTTCTCACATATCTGCGAATATTTTCGACGTCATCAAAATATCTGCTAAGTTGCTCTTCTTCAGTTGCTCCGAAAGTGAAAGGTCTATCAAGTAGCCTCCGATAGAGATCGTAAAACTCAGATTCCCCTTGCCTGAATGCCTTGAAATTACGTTCGACCTTCAGCCCTCTATGGAGAGATATAACAATCGCGCTGTGGGCAGAGATTATAGTGAGGAGCACTTTAGAATAGACATTTTCAGTGACGTACTGCGCAAGAATCGTAATAATTATCAGAGAAGGCACTGTCCAATAGAGGGAATAATAGTGGAATCGTCTATACTTTTCTGCCTCTCTTTTCCAGAAGCCTAGTGTTCCCATCATGCGAGAATAGTTATGAATGAGTCGTTTCTTAGCTTCTTCAGAGAAATTAGGGGAATCCTCAAAAGAATGTCCTCCACCATGGAGTTTGACTCCTCTAGTGCCAGCAATTATGACTGGCAAGAAAGTACCGACTGCTAATAGCAAATAAACTACTATTCCCACCAGCCAGTAATCAATATCCACAATATTCTCCAAGAAGAATCCCATTCGCACAAGAAGCCCTAACACCTAGGACATAAAACTAGCAGAACTAATCCAACACAGTTGGAACCGAATCATAGCCGGATGGCGTACTGGAAAGAAAAGCAGTTATTTAGACACAGAACCCCTCACTCTTTGTAGCTAGCTAAAATCCAGAAGGGCTAATAACTAAGGCGCTAAGCTACAGAACATATAATGTTGCTACAACTCCAAATTTGCCTCACCCTCCGTAGGCGGGGGCGGGCTTGTCAGTTGTAGGCCGTAAATCTCGTCGGCCAGGCCCATCTCTATGCATTCCTGGGCGGTGAGGAAGCGGTCGCGGCCCGAATAGATGTATTTGCCCCACCAGTCGGGGTCGTGCTTGCCGGAGCGCTGGGCGAAGATGTTGCTTATCAGGTTCTTGTAGTGCCGGGCCAGCAGGCCGTAGTCGTGGAAGACCTTCTCCTCGTCGCCGGTAAGCTGCCACTGGGGCGAGTGGAGCATCAGCGTGGAGAAGGAGCCCATCAGCCGCTTGTCGCCCGCCTGGAAGATGATAGCTCCCATCGAGTAGGCGTAGCCGGTGACCACTGTGTTGATGGTCACCCCGTAGAGCGTGCGCAGGCGGTAGATCATCTGCATCATAGCCAGCCCCGCGCCTATCGCCCCGCCGCCCGAATTGATGTAGACGGTGATGGGCTGGCTGGGGTCGCCTTCCCGCTGCACCGCCATAGAAGTAAGCGCCTGCCCCATGTGCTCCGCCGCCTGGTCGGTCACCTCCCCCAGGAAATAGATACCGCTTGACTCCAGGTGTCGCGAACGCTCGATGCTGCGCGCGATAAGCTCAGAAAGGTCGAACATCAGTCTCCAGTCACTCCAATCCCAAGTCTGCCCTCGTGATAGGGCATTATAGCATTATGGATGGGCAGGTGTGGGGTTTAGGACGGACGATAGACGATAGACGATAGACGCTGGTAGGAGTTGCCTTCGTCTATCATCTATCGTCCATCGTCCTGTTCCAGCGCCTCAATCAGGTCGTTGAGGGTGCGGCGCAGGTCGGCCATGCGTTGCTCGCCTATGTGGGCGGCCCAGTCCCGCTCGATTTGGTCAGCGATTTGGCGGGCTTTGTCGGTTACGGCCCAACCTCGGCTGGTGAGGCGCACTATTCTGGCTCTACCATCGAGGGGATCGGGGGCGCGTTCGACGTAGCCGCAGGCTTCCAGGTAGTCCACCAGGTAGTTCATACTCTGCTTGGTCATCTGCGCGCGGTCGGCAAGTTCGGTGGGTCGAGCCCCATCACCGCTCATGTGTTGGAAGACCACCAGGTTGGGCATGCGTAAGTCGGTGAAACCCGCGTCCAATAGGCCCTGGTAAATGCGGGCCACGAAAGCCCTGTGCGGTATGCGAAGCAGCGAACCCATCTGCCTCGGGGTAGTAGTTTTCTGCGCCACTTTGCTGTTACCCTCCATGAGAACCTCTTCTTCTATGAGGATGACCCCTTGACAGGATAGTAAAATAGTTGTACTATTTTGGTAAAATCTTTTTACTATTGTAGCACGCAACCATCAGTGTTACAAGGTTTAGTACGGCAGTGGAAAACAGCATGAAGGAGGTTAGCATTATGTCTCTGGAAGAGAACAAGGCCCTGGTGCGCCGCCTTATCGAGGAGGACCTGAACCTGACCAATCTCACGGCGGCGAACGAAATTATAGCCGAAGATTTCTTCGACCACACCAACCCGCCTGGCATGCAACACGGCCTGGATGGGCACAAGCAGATCGTCGCCCTCTTCAGCCGGTCCTTCCCGGACCTCAAGTGGACCATCAACGATATGATAGCCGAAGGCGATAAGGTAGCTATCCGGGTCAGCATGGAGGCCACCCACCTGGGCGACTTCTTCGGCATACCGCCGACTGGCAACCGAGTCATGGTAGAGGGCATACACGTGCTAAGATGCGCGAACGGGAAGATCGCCGAGCACTGGGGCAACAACGACGACATGGGCCTGATGCGCCAGTTGGGAGTAGTGCCCGCAACGGCGTAGTGGTTAGTGGTTAGTGAGGAGCCGCTAACCACTAACCACTAACCACTAACCACTCGTCCGCTTGCCTCCCCTTTGCTTCTGCATTACAATTCCCCGCATGGACTTCTTCTACTTCCTGGGGCTGGGGGCTACAGGGTTCGCGGCGGGGCTGATGGGGGCGCTGCTGGGGCTGGGCGGCGGGGTGTTCGTGGTGCCCGCGCTGGTGCTCATATTCCAGGTGCCGACCATTGTGGCGATTGGCACCAGCAACGTGGCCGTGGTGGCGACCTCCACAGCAGGGGCTGCGTCCTACGTCAAGCAGCGCCTCAGCAACATCCGCCTGGGGCTGGTGCTGCTGATCTCGACCACCGTGGCGGCCATAATCAGCTCTCTCGTGGCCGAGTACCTGCCCGAACAGGTGCTCAGCGGTCTCTTCGCCGTCGTCCTGCTCTACACCGCGTTTACGATGTTGCGGGGCAGGCCCCAGAAGCCGATGACCGGCGATGAGGCCGCCGCTGCCGAGCGCGCCAGGACGGGACTCAACCTGGACCTCCGCGCCAGCTACTACGACGCTGCCACCAAGAAGCACGTAGACTACACGCCCACCAACGTGCGCACGGGCTTCAGTATCAGCGCGATTGCGGGGGTAATCGCGGGTCTGCTGGGCGTGGGCGGGGGCATCGTGCAGGTGCCCGTGATGAACCTGCTGATGCGCGTACCCCTCAAGGTAGCCAGCGCCACCAGCAATTACATGATAGGCGTCACCGCCACCAGCGCCGCCTTCGTCCGCTACACCCACGGCGACATCAACCTGCTAATCGCCGTGCCTACCGCCCTGTCGGTCTTCCTGGGCGCAAGGGTGGGCGCGTGGCTCGTCCCCCGCACCCCCAACGAGCGACTCCGCATCATCTTCGGCTGGGTATCGGTGGTCATAGCCCTGCTGATGGTGGCGCAGGCGCTGGGACTATATGAGAGGTGAGGCTAAAACATGAAACGTGAAACGTGATGCTACTCAATGCACATGGCTGCTAACATGGGACCAAATAGCACAAGCCGCATCACGTTTCACGTTTCACGTTTCAGAAACTATGGAAGCAACGAACTCACAACACCAAGACGACCGCACATACACTTGGGCCGCTTTCACTTTGCGGGCGGGGATGTTTGCCAGCTTTGCCGCCATGCTGGTGGGGCTGGGCTGGTGGCTGTTGACGGGGTCGCCGGGCGGGCAGGCGTCGGCCCAACAGGTCATGCCCTTCGACCGCTTGCTGCCGGAGTTGCTGGCGCTTAACCCGCTGGCGCTGGTGAACCTGGGGGTGCTGCTGTTGCTGTCTACGCCGGGCGTCACGTTGATAGCGCAGTTCGTGGCCTTCGCCCTGGCACGTAACTGGCTCTACGCCGGTATTACCGCCTTCATCGCCATCGCAATTGCGTTCAGCCTGGCGCTGTCGCTGGGACTGATAAGGCTGTTCTAGGGGCGCAGTAAGAACGGGGCGCACAGGGCAGCGTTGAACCTGTTTGTGTGCGAATGTCGTATACTCTAGTGTAGCCCTCGTTTTTTTACCGCACGCGTCCCCTCCTCAACGCCAATGCTGGCGCTAGACCTGTTTGCCTGAATGATGTACCAACCCAGTTCACCTTCACCGGACCCTCAGTGGTCGGCACCGCGCCCGCCGCAGAACGAGGGGGATGAATTCGGGCCGTCACGTCCCTACTCGCCGCCCCCCACCTATCTCCCGGCACCCGTGCCTCCTGCCGGGTACGTGAACGCCGCGCGTGCCGCTCGCACCTGGATACGCATACCCCTGGAGCGGCCCTTCTGGTCCACTCTCCTGCTGGCTATCATGGTGGTGCTATTCGCCATCGTGACCCTGCTCAACGGCAACCTTTCGATATTACCCTTCACACAGACCGACCCAATCAGCGAATGGGGCGCGAAGGTCAACCAGCAGGTGGTGTTCGAGGGCCAGTGGTGGCGGCTCTTCACGGTGATGTTCCTGCACAACGGGTTGCTCCACATCCTGAGCAACGGCTACGCCCTCTACGTGATAGGCAGCGAGGTGGAGGGGCTGTTCGGCAGGCGGCGCTTCCTGGCGGTCTTCTTCATATCGGGGCTGGCGGGCAGCGTGGCTAGCGTGGCGATGACGCCATTCAACATACCGGGCGTGGGCGCGTCAGGGGCGATATTCGGCTTGATTGGGGCGCTTGGGGTCTATTTCGGCCTGCACAGGAGCCTGTTCGGGGCCAGGGGCAACATCCAGTTCTGGAACATCATCTTCATCGTGGTGATTAACCTGGGCTTTGGCTTCTCCGGCATCCTGCCCATCGACAACTCGGCCCACCTGGGCGGGCTTATAGGTGGGGTGCTGATAGGTTACATCCTTTGCCCGCGTTACACCCTGGGCGAGTGGGAGCTACCGAACGTGCGCGGCCTGGTAGACGTGAACAGAGGCTGGCTGCCCTGGATCGCGGCGGGGGTATTCGCCCTGGTGACGTTCGCCATCTTCCTGGTGCTGGTGATACTGTTCACGCAAGAGTATCTGCAACCCGATTACGCCCCGATAGTGTTCCTCCGGCGCTAACGCACGTGGGGATAGCATTTCAGGAGCGATAACGCTTGTACAAGCAATACCTGTGGACCCCCTGGCGCATGGCGTACGTAAGCGGCAAGGAAGATGAAGGCGCGGGTAGCCAGGGCGCAAATGAGACCGCACCCCAGGAGATCGGCCCCATGCCCGAAGAAGTCCCTCCGCAGGAAAGCATCGGCTGCGTCTTCTGCGACCGCATCCGCCTCTCTCCCGACCACGACCGCTCTAACCTGATCTTGCTGAGGGGCGAGCGCAACTTCGTCATATTGAACCTCTATCCCTACAACTCCGCGCACCTCATGCTGGTGCCTTACGAGCATACCGCCGACTTCGCCGGACTGGACCGCGAGACGGTAGCCGAGATGATGGACCTGGCGCAACGCATGCTGGCGGCCATCAAGGAGGAGTACGCACCTGAGGGCTTCAACCTGGGTATGAACCTGGGCCGGATAGCGGGCGCGGGAGTGGCCGACCACGTACACATGCACGTCGTGCCCCGCTGGGGAGGCGACACCAACTTCATGCCCGTGGTAGGCGCGACCAAGGTGATGCCGGAACTGCTCGAAACCACCTACGACAGGCTCAAGCGGCGGCTAGAGACATAAGGGTTATCAGCCGTTGGAACATTAGCCCGGCCGGAATGAAGGAATTCACCGCAGAGACGCAGAGAACGCGGAGATTACGCAGAGAAAGATAGAGGGTATTCTAAGCGGGGGGAACATCGTACAGTAAGATGTTGCCCCTGCGCACATCCAAACAATTCCAATCTTTGCGTAACCTCTGCGCTCTCTGCGTCTCTGCGGTGAACAAACAGCGCTTCTATTGCTACTCTGGTGGTTATTTGGATTTCTAGTGCTCCACGCGATCCTGCGCGCGGAGGACAGTACGGGCTAACATCTTGTCGGGAAGGAAGCGAGTGGCCTCGACGTTTACCCAGTTCTTCACGCCCGTTACGACCAGCATACGGCCCTTCATCATGGCTCGGTAGCCTATGCGCGCCACCGTACGGGCGTCCATGATCTTGCGGCCCGCGACCAGGCGCGAGTCCTCCATGTTGCCGCGCTTCTGGAAGCCGGTCTCGGTCGGGCCGGGACAGAGGACGGTCACGGTTACGCCGGTGCCTTCCAGTTCCGCCCACAGTGCCTCGGAGAAAGAGCGCACGTAAGCCTTGCTGGCATAGTAGACGGCCATGAGCGGCCCCGGGAAGAAGGCGGCGGTCGAGGCCAGGTTGAGCACCTTGCCCCAGCCCCGCTCCACCATACCAGGCAGGAAGAGCTTGGTCAGGTGCGTCAGCGCCACGATGTTGACCTGCATCAACTGTATCTCTTTCTCCAGCTCTGTCTCAACGAACCTGCCGAACACTGTGAAGCCAGCGTTGTTCACCAGGACGTCCACGGCTATGCCTTCGCGCTGCAGCTCGTCAAAGATCTCCTGCGGGGCGGATGGCTGCGCAAGGTCTTTGACGATTACATGCACGCTAATACCGGCCTTGCGCTCGTACTGTTGCTTCATCTCGTCCAGTTTGTCCGCGCTACGCGCCACCAGCACGAGGTTGTATCCATCCCGCGCGAATAACCGTGCAAGCTCATACCCTATGCCCCCCGAAGCCCCGGTGACCAGGGCCGTCTTGCCTGCGTGCGTGCTCATCTTAGCTCCTTGTACTTGGACTTGGACATCAGGTATCAATACGATACCTTAGGTAACGCGCGCTCCATTAGCCTCGCGTAAATAAGAATCGATTTCAAGGTACCAACGCGAATCCGGGCAGACTATATTCAGTTCTTCGCCGTGTACCTCAGCCACCCAGCCCAGAATGAGACGGCAATCCGCTAGCCGCATCGCCAGCATAGGCAAGCCAGGTCTTTGCCAGAATACGAAGACGTTGTCGCTGTCCCGTGCTCCTACATGTTCTACCAGTACCTCGAAAACGGCTGACAGTGCCTCGACCTCACGGGGATTCACCGACAGCCATTTACTTGCAGGAACCCCCGCCCAATCAACCGTACCCCCAGACGGGGGGAATGGTAGATTATCGACCACCCAGTCAAGTATGGGCTGCTCATCAACAACTATAACAACTCTGTCACCTAGCTCCTGATGTATCTTTTTGAATATGACATCTTCATCTTCCATCCAAAAGCTCCCCGAAGGTGTAGAGGACTGGGCCTTGCTCCATATTACAGGCTACTCACGAACTCGGCTAGAGCGGCATTGTACTGTCCGGGCTGTTCCAGCGGCAGCATATGACCGGCATCTCCCACTACCACCAACCAGGCACCGGGTATGCGAGCAGCCAGGTACTCGCTGTACCTGGGCGGCGTCAAATCGTCCCGCGCGCCCGCTATACATATAGACGGCACGGCAACTTCGTCCAGCCTTGCCATGACGTCGAAGCGGTCGCAAGCCTCGTAATCGGCCAGCGTGACGGGCTGTGGAGTGCGTTGAAGCTGGCGGCGGGTACCGTTCAGACGCGCTTTCTGGGCGTAAGTGAGTGGCTCGTTGGAATTGGCGAAGCTGCGCGCGATGATGAAGTCGATAGCGGCAGAGTAATCACCGCGCAGCAATTCAAGCAGTTGTGGGTCCACTCGCAGCCGCGCACCCGTTCCGGTAAGCACCAGGCCGTGTAACCAATCGGGCTTACGCAGCGCCAGCGTCAGCGCAATAGCTCCGCCCATCGAGTGCCCGTTCAGAACTACGCGACCAAGCCCCGCCTCGCTGGCGTAGCCCTCAACCCAGTCGGCGTACTCTTCAATGGAGCGCATGCCTTCGCCTGCTACTTGCCTGGTGTGTGGGTCGAAATGGCCCGGCAAGGTGAGGAAGCGCGCGCCGGGGAAGGCGGTTTGTTGCTCGTGCCAGAAGCCGGCATTGGAGCCTGCGCCGTGGATGAAGACGAGCGTCGGAGGGTTGGTCTGCATGCTACGTGCGGCTGGTTTGCGGGCGCGGCATAAGCCTTCCGCCGAACCGGGCCAACGTCACGCCGCCCAGCACCAGCGCCATACCCGCCCAGAACTGCCAGCCCAACGGCTCCTGCAAGAGGAAGAAGGAGAAGAACGCCGCCAGCACCGGCACCAAATTCGAGTAGATGGCGGTGCGGGTGGCCCCCAGCTTCTGCACGCCCTGATACCAGACCACATAGGAGAGCGACACCGCGAAGATGGCCGACCCGACCAGCACGCCCCACGCGCCCGCCGGCACCTCGGGAAAGGTGTGCGCCGTACCTACCAGCGCCGGCGCGGCCACCACCAGCAGGAAGAGCGAGCCTATAGGCATGGTGAGGGCGTTGAGCTTGTAGGAGGAGTAGCGCTTGAGGAACGACTGGGACACCACAGTGTACAGGCCCCACATGACGGTAGCCACCAGGATGAGCAGGTCGCCCAGCAGCCGCGAACCTAACTCCAGCCGCTCGCCCGTGCCGAACGTCACCAGCGCCGCGCCCAGCAGGGTGAGGCCCACGCCAAACCATACGTAGCCCCGCGCACGCTCGTACCCCAGCAGGAAGCTGAACACCGCCACGAACGCGGGGTTGATCGACAGGATGAGGGCCACGTTGCCCGCCAGCGTCAGGTTGATGCTCAGGATAAAGAGCGCCTGGTACACGCCGTGCCCCACGAGGCCGAGCGCGAACAGCTTCAGGCCGTCGCCCTTGTGCCAGCGAAGCCCCTCACCGCGCAACAGCACCCACACCACCAGCACCAGAGTGGCGAGGGCGAAGCGCAGGGCGTTGAACACCAACGGGTCGAGGTCCTGCAAGGCCCACTTGATGAATGCGGGATTGGCCGCCCACACGACGACCATGCCCAGCAGCAGACTGTCGTACACGGTGAAGCCCTGGAGGGGCACCGTGGGGCCGCTCTTTTCGCCCTCCAGGTCCACAACGGGACCGTCAGCCAGGGGAGGGGCCAACGCCTCGTCTACCCTCTGCACCCCTGCCTCGAAAGGTGCCCCTGCTCTACGCGCTTCGCTGTCGCCCATCTACAGGTCGGACCTACCTTCTCAACAATCAAGTTGTGCCCTACAGTGTTGGTTGGTGCAACCGCAGGTCACATATAACCCTTCAATTATAAGCTGTGGGTGCCATAGAGTTTCACCTGCACCACACCTCTGAAAGCCCCTGCTGTCATCCTGAGCGTTGCGAAGGATCAGGTGGCATACTGGAGTCCTCAACGTTGGGGATGATGGCGGCATTAGGAATACTGGTGCATCATACCAAGAGTCAGGAACGGGGTACTGATCCTTCGCTGCGCTCAGGATGACAAAGGCGAGGCAGGATGACAGGGTGGGGCTTAGGATGACAAGGGGGAGAGGTTGTGGCCGTTGTGGCTTCGAGAACGGCACAAAGCTTGCATGCATCAAAGACAACAATCCTAATCTTTGCGCGTCCTTTGCGTTCTTTGCGCCTTTGCGTTTTCGTCTATAACCAATAACAGGAGAGTTACAATGCCGGAGATGGCACCCGAAGCTGCGGAGTTCACCAACGCCACGTTCGCGCGCATCTTCTACGAGATCGCGGCGATGGTGGAGTTGAAGGGGGAGTCGCCGTTCAAGTCGCGGGCCTATCGCACCGCCGCCGACACCTTCGCCAACCTGGGGGAGGACGTCAAGCAGGTGTGGCGCGAGGGGCGGCTGAACGAACTGCCGGGTATCGGCAAGGCTATCAGCGAGAAGGTGGACGAGCTGATGCGCACAGGCAAGCTGCGCTTCTACGACCGGCTCAGCGCCGAAATCCCGCCTGCGTTGATTGCCATCACCGACATACCTCACGTCGGGGCTAAGACCGCCATGCTCCTCTACAAGACCCTCGGCATCCAGGGCATAGCCGACCTGGAGAAGGCGCTGGACGACGGGCGCATCTTCCAGGTGCCGGGCATCGGGCAGAAGAGCGCGGAGACGATACGCGAAGGCATAGCGGCCATCCAGCGAAGGAGCGCCGATAAGCGGGAGCTGCTGGGTGTGGCCTTGCCCATCATGCGGCAGATGATAGTGCTGCTCAAGGACAAGTGCCCCGGCAACATCGACCGTATTGAGGTGGCGGGTTCGGCCCGGCGCTGGCGGCCCACCGTGGGCGACCTCGACATACTCGCCACCGCCAGAGAGCCTATCGAGGTGATCGACTGCTTCGTGAAGCTGCCCATGATCGGTGCGGTCGAGTCGCAGGGGGAGAACAAGGCGACCGTGCGCCTGCACAACGGCCTGCAAGTGGACCTGTACGTGCTGCCACCGGAGCACTACGTGTCGCTGCTCAACCACTTCACCAGCGCCCGCCCCCACAACATCAAGCTGCGCGACCGCGCCGTCCGCATGGGCTACCACCTCAACGAATACGGCCTCACCAAAGACGGACAGGCGGTGCCCATCAAGACCGAAGCCGACATTTTTGAGGCGTTGGGGTTGCAGTACATACCGCCGGAGCTGCGGGAAGACCGGGGGGAAATCGAGGCCGCGGCCCGCCACGCCCTGCCCCAACTCGTGGAGATGGAGGACATCAAGGGCGACCTGCACTGCCACACCAACTGGAGCGACGGCACCCTGAGCGTGTACGACATGGCCCGCGCCGCCAAAGCCAGGGGCTACCAGTACGTCGCTATCACCGACCACAGCCAGAGCCTCACCGTCGCTAACGGGCTGACGGTGGAGCGATTGCGGGCGCAACGCAACGAGATAGAGGAGGCCCGCACCAGGCTAGGCCCCGACTTCCGCATCTTCCACGGCATAGAACTAGAGATAAAGCTGGACGGCACGCTCGACTTCCCCGACGAGGTGCTGGCCTGGCTCGATATAGTGGTGGCGTCCATACACAGCGGCTTGCGGCAGCCGGGTGAGCAGGTGACCCAACGCGCCCTCAACGCGGTCCGCAACCCCCACGTGGACATCCTGGGCCACCCCACGGGGCGCATCATCAACCAGCGCGAGCCGTCGGCTATGGACGTGGGCGCGGTCATCAAGGAAGCGGCCCGCACCGGCACCGCCCTGGAAATCAACGCGGCCCCCGACCGCCTCGACCTGGACGACATCTACATCAAAGAGGCGATGGAGGAAGGCTGCACCCTCTCAATCGACACCGACGCCCACAGCCGGGGTAATTACGACCTGATGGAGTTCGGCGTCCACCTCGCCCGCCGGGGCTGGACCACCCCCGACCGCGTGCTCACCTGCTGGGACCGGGAGAAGTTGGAGGCGTGGCTGAGGGGGAGAGGGTAGGGGTGAAACGTGAAACGTGAAACGTGAAACGTGAAACGTGAAACGTAAGGGCGGTGGATATCCGGCCCACCATTTTTGCTCTGCGTAATCTCTGCGTTCTCTGCGTCTCTGCGGTGCAAAATAGGCTAGACCTGCGCCTGCCTGTTGCGCTCTACCTTAGCACTCTCGTAAACGCGCTTGCCCTCGGCCAGACGTTCTTCTTCCTCCGGGGTTTCGGCCAGCAGGGGCGGGACGGGCACCGGGCGGTTGTTTTCGTCCAGGGCGACGAAGGTGAGCACGCAGGAACTTGTGTGCATCTTCCTGCCGGAGGCGGGGTTCTCGGCGTCAACCGTCACGCGCACCAGCATGGAGGTGCTGCCCACGTATTCGACCTGCGAGGTAATAGTCACCAGGTCGCCTATGAAGACCGGCGCGAGGAAGCTCATGTGGTCGAGCGCCACGGTGACCACCTGCCGCCCGCAGTGTCGCATAGCCGCCACGGCAGCCCCTATGTCCACCATCTTCATGATCGAGCCGCCGTGCACGTTGCCCATCGGGTTGGCGTCGTTGGGCAGCATCACCTGGCTGACCATGCTCAACGAGGCCGACATGGGACGCGGGGTAAGCGGGGGTGGCTCTCCGAAGTCACGCCTGCGGAATGTAGCGGGGGGTGTGGGTGCCATTTTATATGCTCCTTACTGTATCTGGCTCTAGATATGTCTCAGTATATTGTAAACCCTTAGACACAATGAGGGGTAAACAAGATAATCATCTGTAGGGGCAGGTCCCCATGCCTGCCCATGTTGGCAGGTCCCCATGCCTGCCCATGTTGGCAGGTCCCCATGCCTGCCCATGTTGGCAGGTCCCCATGCCTGCCCATGTTGGCAGGTCCCCATACCTTCCATGTTGGCAGGCGTACAATATTGGTATTTCCCGACAAGGGCAGGCACGGGGACCTGCCCCTACAGACTGCGCTCTTATAAAGTCGCTTCTCTTAAGAAGACCGGGACTCCTTCAACCACTCAGGCGGGCCGTCCCACACGCCCCGGTTGAACCTATGCCTGGTCCATATGGCGGACGTATCTACCTCCGGCATGTGCTGCTCGACCAGGCGGATGGTGTCTTCGATCAGCGAGTGGAGTTCGCGCACGCCCTCCAGAGGCTCCAGGCGGAAGGCAGCTTTGAGGCGGGCGGCGAGATTGGGAGGGGCGATGCGTAGCTCGGCTGCCACCTGCTCGGTCCACTTAAAGGCTAGGTGCGGCAGGTAGATGCGGTTGAGGGCGAGCAGCACCAGCAGGATGTGCCTCTCGGAAGCCGAGATGTTTTCGTAGAGGGGTATCAACTCGCCGCGTGCTGCCCCCATCTCGCGGGTGACGGCCGGAATCCAGTCGAGGTACTGGCGCACCATGCGCAAGGCAAGCTCGTCAGGGTAAACATCGGTGCGGGCGCGCCACTGCTCGATTAACTCGGCCCCATACAGCGGGTACGAGCGGCGTATCACCGAAATGGTGTCGTGCTTGGTCAGGTCGGTGTCGTAGCCGTCTATGACCTCCGAGAACCAACGCTCGGTGCCCTCCACAGTGCGGTGGCTCATGTCGATTTTGACGCCGCGCACGTCGAACTCCTCCGACCACTCGTTGTTCTCGTCCTCGAACGGGTAGAGGCTCCAGAGGTTGCCCCCGGCCTCCTTAGCGGCTGCCAAGCGTTCCTCATCGGTAGGCGCACGGTCCCAGAAAGCCACCATCTCGATGTCGGAGTAGCGGTCCGCGTACCCCCGCGCCGCCGACCCATGCACCGCCACCGCCCGCACCGCAGGATTGCCGCTATAAGCTGGGGCTACCCGCCGGGCAAGCTCAAGACGCCACTCAGCATGTGGGTTCATTGTCTGATCTGACCCATGTTTGGTAAGTCTGCCCCCTTGTAACCAATAGGATTCCAACCTGGTACTTTATCCTGCCGGGATGGTTACCTCGCAAGCGTTATCCCTGGGAAGAGGGTTTTTTGTGTCCCTCAGCCGCCAGTACTCCTGCCAATATTCCCACCACTGCTGATGCTTGCGTTCGACCTGGTCCGGCTGGATTTCACCTTGATGACTAAGGACCATGAGGCCTTGCGCCGCTATTATCATTCCGACGCTACCTGCCCAGAATGCCAGAGTAAGCTTCGCCTCCGATAGCTGAGAAGCGTCTGCAGCAGCACCATACAGACCTTCGACCTTCTTTGCTTCCGACAGTATTTCGGTTAGGAGTTGAGGATTGTTGAACCCGAAGGATTCGTAAGTAATGGAAAACGGCTCCAATTGGTCGTTACGCAGCAATTCAGGCCAGTCAATCGGAAGATCCTTCTCCGCTTCTCTGTGTGTAAGAAAGCTCGCAGACACCGGCTCGATAAAGCGTAGGGCGATGATATTAGATGGGGGCTTGCCTTCTTCGAGTGGTGGGTTCCATAATTGAACCCAGCCAAATTCTAGCTGGATAGATTGTGGCAAGCTGTGGGTCCACCAACGCCAGTAACCCATATCAGATATGGCTTGTGTAAGAATGTCCAGATGAGAAGCCAACGTACCAACTCCAAATCAAGCCGCTCAACCGTCCAGACGAACGCCGGACTTGCTACAACTTCACAATTGTCACGCCTTCGCCACCCTGTTCGACGGGGGCAGGCTCTATTTCTTTGACGATGGGTTGCTTGCGCAAGTATTCGCGCATGGCCTGGCGCAACGCCCCGGTGCCCTTGCCGTGGATGACGCGGATGAAGGGCATACCTACGAGCGCGGCATCGTTCAGGCGTTGGTCGAGGTCCTCAATTGCCTCTTCGGCGCGCCAGCCGCGATAGTCGTACTCAAGGCGGGGCGTCTCTGTCGGCACCGTGGAGGTGTTGTAGCTCCTCGCGACGGCGGCGGAGGCGGCTTCCCGTGCGGCGGAGGCAGCCGAAGCAGTGCGCCTCAGTGCCAGGTTGGCAAGGGGCACGCGCATCTTGAACGCGCCCACCTGCACCTCTACCTGCCCGCTGCTGTCGGGCGCTGTAAGCACCTCCCCCTCCGAGCTGAGGCTCTGCACGAACACCACGTCACCGGGGCCGAAGACATGGGGCTTGCCCGGCTCTCCAGCCCTGGGCGTTTTCGAGGTTTGAGGGCGATGCCTGGCCTTCTTCTGCTCGTTCGCCTTGCTCTTTAGCTGCCGTTCCATCTCCTCGGAGCGGGCCTGGGCATCCTTCACCCACTGGCGGGTGAGCGTCTCATCCGAGGTGGCAGTAAGGCCCGCCTCTACCCGCGCCCGAAGCTGTCGAAGCTCCGCACGTAGGGTCTCAAGCTCGTGCTCAAGCTGGGCGCGACCTTCCTCGGCTGCTCTTGCCCTGATCTCCTCGGCCTCGGCAAGGCGACGGTCAACCTCCTGACGGCGCTGGTCTATCTCCCTCCTTGCCTGCTCTGCCGTGCCTAGCTCCGACTTGGCGGCCTCACGTTGCGACCTGATATCCTCTATCAGGTCCTCCACCCGCTGCGCCTCCGGGTCGATATAACGCTTGGCCTTGTCAATAATCATCGGGTTGAGGCCCAGGCGGCTAGCGATAGCGAAAGCGTTGCTCCTGCCCGGCACGCCCACCATGAGGCGGTAAGTGGGGCTGAGCGTCTGTATGTCGAACTCCACGGAGGCGTTTTCTACGTTGGGCGTGGAGAAAGCATATGCTTTCAGCTCCGAGTAGTGGGTGGTGCACACCGCCAGCGCGCCTATCTCGAGTATGGTGGTGATGATGGCGCGGGCCAGGGCCGAGCCTTCCTGCGGGTCGGTGCCCGCGCCTAATTCATCCAGCAGCACCAGGGTGCCGCGAGTCGCCTGGCGCAGGATGCCCACGATGTTGGACATGTGCGACGAAAAGGTGCTCAGGCTCTGCTCGATGCTCTGCTCGTCACCGATGTCCGCAAACACGTCCTTGAAGACCACCGCGCGCGAGCCGCCCTCCGCCGGGATGTGCATGCCCGCCTGCGACATGAGGGTGAGCAGGCCCACAGTCTTGAGGGCCACCGTCTTGCCACCCGTGTTGGGGCCGGTAATCACCAGCATGCGGAACCTGCCACCAAGCTCCACCGTGATCGGCACCACCTTGCCGGTGAGCAGCGGGTGGCGGGCGTTCTTGAAGTAAAGACCCTGGTGGGAATTGGGATTTCGGATTTCGGATTTCGGATTTTGCTCTTGTTGAGGTTGGCCGTCTTGCGAGGCTCTGGCCTGGGCTTGCGGGCGGCGTTCGCGGTTGTCGAGTGGGCGGGAGGGGTCGGGGCCTTTGACGCGGGGTTCTACCAGTTCGGGTTCCCTGGCGTCTATGGCTACGCTGTAGCGGGCTTTGGCTAGGGCGAGGTCTATGTCGGCCAGGATTTCGACGTTGGTGCGAATAGCGTCGCCTTTGTCTCCGATGAGGCCGCCTAGCTCCCGCAGGATGCGCTCTATCTCCTGCTGCTCCTCAAGCTGTAGCTGCCGCCATTCGTTGCCCAGGTCCACCACGGCAAGCGGCTCCACGAAAAGGGTAGAGCCGGTGTTCGACTGGTCGTGCACGATGCCTTTGAGCAGGCCCTGGAAGTCGCGCTTTACAGGCACGACGTAACGCCCGTTGCGCAGGGTGATAATTGGCTCCTGGAGCGCCCTGCCCGCCGCCTCCGACGATATAAGCTGCTGTAGGCGCTGCATGAGGCGGCTGTGCGCGGCGCGTATGCCCACACGTATCTTGCCCAGCGCGGGAGAGGCCGAGTCGAGCACCTGCCCGTCGTCGCTGATGCAACGCTCTATCTCCTGCTCCAGCTTAGGCAGCAGCGTGAGGCCGTCAGCGATGAAAGCCAGGGTGGGTAGCTCGCTACGCTGCTCCTGCGTGCGCGCGATGACGCCGTGCAGGATGCGGCAGGACCGCAGCGTGTCGAGCACCATCAGCACTTCGCTGGGGTCGAGCACCGAGCCAAGCTCCGCCCGCCGCACCATCTCGCGGATGTCCCTGGCCCCGCCGAGCGTCACGTCAGGCCGCAACGACAGCAGGCGCACCGCCTCGGTGGTGATGCGCTGGTTGCGGCGCACCTGGGTTATGTCGGTGAGCGGTACAAGTTCGAGGGCCGCCGTCTTGCCCGCGCTGAACGAAGTGTAGGAGGCCAGACGCTCGCGTACCTTATGAAATTCGAGTGTGTGAAGTGATTTGTCGTTCAATGTCTTTCCGGGGGTCTGATTTCAGGCACAATAAAGCTACATTACTGCATATAGTCAATTATACCACCGAGGGCAGGACCACCGTATGGGACGAGAGGTGTAGATTACGGCTGGCTCAATGTTGGATATCAAGGCTAAAACCCCACCTTGTCATTCTGAACGCAGTGAAGAATCTCGTCCTCCACCGCGATGTATTCATTTTCTTATGGGACGCTGTTGCCATAGGAAAGGTGAAACTTGGGTGCTGAAGGACGAGATTCTTCACTGCGTTCAGAATGACAAAGGTGGGACTTTGGTCGCTGTAGTTACTGCACGGTACCCTTTGATGCAGTAGCGCGTGGGTGGCGTCGGTAAGGGCGGCTGAAACTGTAGGCCATATCCCTGCGTTAATGTAGGTGAAGTGAGCGGGGCGTGGCCTGTGAATTGCATGCTATGCACACCTTACACGTCTCTCCCTGCCCGCATTATGTCTTTACAAAGGCGGCCTAAAGACAGTAGAATAGTAGTGAAGGCAAGCGTCATTATCTTTTCTTCTTCCCTGTGCTAGATGGAGGCTGCAAGTCGATGATTGAGTGTAAGATAGAGAGCATCAGGGTGAGCCTGGTTACTCAGCAGCGGGTGGTCATCCTCAAGGAGGTGGACTCCGAAAGGTACCTGCCGATCTGGATTGGCCCGTACGAGGCCGACGCGATTGCGCTGGAGCTTCAGGAAGTGCCCGTGCAGCGCCCGTTCACTCACGACCTGCTGCGCAACGTCGTGTCCGAGCTTGGCGCGTCGGTGACCCACGTGCTCGTGAACGACCTGCGGGACGATACGTTCTACGCCCGCATAGTTATGGACGTGCAGGGCCGCCACGCCGAGGTTGACTCCCGCCCCTCTGACGCGATAGCCCTGGGCGTGCGCTGCAAGTGCCCCATCTACGTGGAAGAGCGGGTGATGGACAAGGCGGGCATCACGATAGACAGCGATAGCCCTTCCAAGGAGCAGGAAGAAGTGCCCGCCAACGAGTCGCTCTCGCAGGGCGAACGGGTGGACGAAGACCGCCTCTCGGTATTCCGCGACTTCATCAACTCCCTCGACATAGACGACCTGGGCAAAGGCAACAAGGGCGGCGCGGATGATCCACGACGGAGTTAGTTCCGAGTTCCGAGTAGATTTAGAAGGGGTCGTGCAAGCGATGCACGACCCCTTCTTCTTTGGATTGTCAGGTCTGTAATCTACTACCGCTCTTACTACATCCTCTGATATACTAACGCCATTCCAGGTAACGGTACCTGGAAGACGGCTTTCTTATCGCATAGGAGGTACATGCTATGACGTGGCAAGCGACCGCCCCTAAGACCGATGGTAGCGGCTCAGAGGATGAAGACGGCGAAGGCGGAGGGGAAGAAATCCAGACGTAAGCAATATGATTGCTAAGGCTGCTGAAACAAAGGGGCGTGCAGTGGTTGCACGCCCCTTCTGCTACTCTCTAAAAGTAGTAATCACGCTCGGAGCCGTCATAGTTGCCTGAGTTGCGGCAACATCGCTTGAAAGCGCCTCCCCGAACCGCAGGGGCAAAGGTCGTCCTTGCCCAGCTTCTCCATGAGTTCCTTGTGCCCGTGCACTACCCGGCTGCCCCGTTTGACCGCCCGTTCGGACGGGTAGCCGCGCCGCCTCTTGCTCATCGGCTCAAAAGCCGTGCTCCTCGTTGGCCTGTTTGATGTCGGTGTTGTCCATCGCATTTGCCCCCTTTCGTGTATCCCGGTCTGCAACGTTGTGCCATGCCGGACATGATTGTTCACCGCAGAGACGCAGAGGACGCGGAGATTACGCGGAGAATAATGAAGGGTATTATGCGTAGGGCAACAACTTACTGCAAGATACGGCTTACTGCAAGATACGGCTCTTCCCGGCACCTAAACAATAACAATCTCTGCGTAGCCTCTGTGCCCTCTGCGTCTCTGCGGTGAATAAACAATCCACCCGACAGCACACAGTTAGTATGCATGCCCAGATGCCCGCGTCAATCGGTCTGCGGAACTATAATGGGGCAGCCTAGGAGCCTTGACACGCTCAGAAGGCTTACAGTACAGTAGCCTTACAGGTACGCCCCCGACGACGCAGGCAGCCCTACGGAGATTATGTGAGCAGATTTGCACTCGTGAAGCTTATACCGTTGCGGGCAGCCGTATTAGCAGCAGCCACTTTGAGCATTTTCCCCTTGTCCGCCTGCAACCAGGTGGGTGGTGATACCGGCACGCCTGTCGCCACCATCGCGGCGCAGACCAGGCCGACCAAGACCCCAGGAGACAAGATGAAGCCGCAGCCGGAGGACTTCAGCGTTACTTACGAGTGGCGGGCGGGCACCATGCCTCCCCCGTACCACTATGAGTACTCCATTCGCATCGGGCCTGGCACTGAGGGGCAGATCGTATACCAGCCCGACTACGACTTCGACAAGGTGCCCAGGTGGAGCGAGCCGGTTACGGTGACAAAGCAGCAACTGGCCGACCTGTACGCCCTGGTGCTGGACCGCAAGCTGCTCCGGGAGAAATGGGGCAACGTGCAGGACCCGCCCGTCGGCGGCAGCGTGCAATGGGCGGAAATCACCGCTCACGGCAAGACGCACGTGATCCCCACGCAACTGAAAGGCTTCCAGGAAGACGCCGCCGCCACGTTGTATGACGCAGTGAAGGCGCTGGTGCCCCAGGCAACGTGGGACAAGCTGGAGGCACAGCGCGAGCAGTACGTGCAGGAGTACCAGAACAAGAACGGTGATTGACCGGGCAGGGTCGCACCCCTACGTCATAGTCAAACCGCATGGGAAGGAGCACAAATTGCACACAGCTGTGCGCGCCAAAGTGGTCGCCAGGATCGTTGCGACTGTCGCCTTGCTGCTGGCCTCAGGCTCGATGCTCGCGGGTGGGCCTCTTGCCTCGGCGGGGGTGCCGGTGCGCGTCTCCGCAGCCCAACCCGCAAGCAAGATTTCACCTGACGTGTTGCGTGCCACCAATGCCGGGCAGGTAGCGCCCATAGCCATCCTGCTGGCCGACCAGGCGGACGTGAGCGCCGCCTACAGCATGGCCGACCGGGACGCACGTGGACGCTACGTCTACAGCACCCTCAAGGCCCATGCGGACAGGACGCAGGCGGGACTGCGCGCCGAGCTTGATGCGCTGGGTGTCAGCTACAACTCCTTCTGGGTAGCCAACGTCATATTCGCGCGGGGCGACCGCACCCTGGTGGAGCGGCTGGCGGCCCGCGGCGACGTAAAGCTGATCGAGTCGAACGCGAGCAGGCGCATGGTAGACGACCCCGTTCCGATGGCCCCTGGCGCACCTGATGGTCCACTCGGCCCGCAAGCCGTGGAGTGGAACGTGACGCGGGTGCGCGCCCCCGAAGTCTGGAACATGGGCTACACAGGCACCGACATTGTCGTAGGCATCCAGGACACCGGGATGCACTGGACGCACAACGCCCTTAAACCGCACTATAGAGGCTGGAACGGCGCGAGCGCGGACCACAATTACAACTGGTGGGACGGTATACGCACGCCCGTAGACCTCCCCGCGAACAGCACATGCGGCTATGCAACCCCCGCGCCCTGCGACGACCACGGGCATGGTACCCACGTAATCGGCATCGCGGTCGGTGACGACGGCCAGGGCAACCAGATAGGGGTAGCCCCAGGCGCGAAGTGGATCGGCTGCCGCAACATGGACGAGGGTGTGGGCCGCCCTGAGACCTATACCGAGTGCTTCGAGTTCTTTGTCGCGCCGACGGACCTCGCCGGGCAGAACCCCAACCCGAGCCTGCGACCCCATGTAATCAACAACAGTTGGGGGTGCACGCCCGGCGACCCGCCAGGTGGCGAGGGTTGCGCGGGCAACACACTGCAAGCTGTCGTGGAGAACACCCAGGCGGCGGGCATTATGGTGGTGTCCTCGTCCGGCAATAGTGGGCCTAACTGCTCCAGCATCGAGTCAGCGGGGCCGCCTTCCATGTACGAAGCGACCTTCAGCACGGGCGCGACCGACATCAACGACACCCTGGCAAGCTTCAGCAGCCGCGGCCCAGCTACATACGACGGCTCAAACCGCGTCAAGCCGAACATCTCGGCACCGGGCGTCAACATCAGGTCGAGCGTCAGGAGCGGCAACACCAACTTTGGCGGAATGGGCGGCACCTCGATGGCAAGCCCGCATGTGGCGGGCGTGGTGGCCCTGCTCTGGGACGCCTGGCCCCAATTAGCCAGAGACATCACTGCCACCAAGCAGCTTCTGCAAGACACGGCCAACCCTGGCATCACAGTCAGCAGCGGACCGGCTGAGTGTGGAGGGGTGCCCAACACCGCAATCCCCAACAACGCTTTCGGCTACGGCCTGCTGGATGCCTACGCCGCCGTGCTCGGCTACTGCGAGACTACTTCGCAGGACGTGTACGTTGGCAGCGAAATCGCGCCCGCGAATATCACCATCCCTGCGGGCAGCACGGTGCGCTGGACGAGTGAAGGCGACACGCACACCAGCACCAGCAACACGGGTCTCTGGGACAGTGGGAACATTGCGCCGGGAGAGAGTTTCAGCCACACGTTCAACACGCCTGGCGTCTACAGCTACCAGTGCAACTTGCACCCCAACATGGTGGGCACCATCAACGTCACCGACCCCTGCTCCGTCGTCACGGCCACCCCTACTTCCACAGCCACAACTACTGCCACATCTACTGCCACATCTACTGCAACTTCTAGTTCGACTTCCACCGCCACCTCCACCCCCAGCAACACAAGCACGGCAACAGTCCAGGCAAGCGCGACCACGGCGGTAAACTCACCTACCCCCACGCGCACCGCCACGTTAGAACCTAAAGCTTCGCCAACTCCTTGCGTCAGCACCGTAGATGTGCGCCTGGGTGGCAGTGTGCGTAATGGGCCGAGCGGCTCCTGCCCGCCCCCGGCGTCACCGACGCCTACCACAACAGGCTGCGCCATCCAGTTCGCTGACGTACCGGCTACGGGGCAAGGCTCGACGTTCTATAGCTTCGTGAGGTGCCTGGCTTGCCGGTCCATAGTGGGAGGCTATCCATGCGGTGGAACGGGCGAGCCGTGCAACTCCGGCAACCAGCCCTACTTCCGCCCCGGCGCGAACGTCACCAGGGGCCAGATTGCCAAGATGGTGGCCCTTGCCGCGGAACTCGACACCCCAACAGGAGAGCAAACGTTCCAGGACGTGCCGCCCGGCAGCACCTTCTACGGCCCAGTGCAGCAACTGGCAACGGTGGGCTACATCGGCGGCTATCCATGCGGTGCCGTGCCGACCGAGCCTTGCGGGCCTGGCAGCAAGCCCTACTTCCGCCCTAGCGCGAACGCCACGAGGGGCCAACTCTCCAAGATCGTGAGCGAGACGGCACAACTGACAGGCGACCCCGGCGGCCAGCGGTTCACCGACGTGCCCGAGAACAGCCCGTTCTTCGTGTGGGTCAACAGGCTAGCCAACCAGGGCGTAATCTCAGGCTACCCCTGCGGCGGCCCAGGCGAACCCTGCGACGACCAGGACCTGCCCTACTTCCGCCCCGGCGCGAACGTCACCAGGGGCCAGACCGCCAAGATAGTAGCCAACACCTTCTACCCCAACTGCCAGACTCCTTAGAGTGGTCAAGAGACGGAAACGCCAAGACGCCAAGACGCCAAGAACGCGCCAAGAGAATTAAGGTTTGGAGTGTAGTAAAAGGACCAGGGTACGACATTACGTACTCTGGTCCTTTTGTCTTCAGCCCATGATACTTAACTTGGCGCGTTCTTGGCGTCTTGGCGTCTTGGCGTTTCCGTCTCCTAAGAAGTAGAAGCGGTATCGAGGATGCGGTAGACGTGCTCTACTTTGGTGGCGCGGGAGAGCATGGCGTGGACGGGGCAGTATTTGTCGATTGAAAGCTCCAGGGCGCGGGCCACGGCTTTCTGGTCGATGTTCTCCCCTTCGACTACGTGCTCCACCAGCACCTCGGTGAAGACCTTTGGGTGCTCCTGCGCCTGGTTGGCGTACACGTTGATGGTGTAGTGGGACACGATTTGCCGCTTCTTGCGCAGTATCGAGATTACGTCCATGCCCGTGCACGAGCCGAGGGCAATCAGCAGCAAATCCAGCGGCTCAGGTCCCGCGCCCGCCCCGCCGGACTGGGTGTCTACATCGAGCGTCACCTGGTGCTCGGTCGCCGTGTGCCCCAGGAAAGACATGCCTACCAGGGCGTTTGGCATTTGCAGGCGCGCAGAGGTCGCGTAGTGGGTAGGATCGACTGGCTCGGTGGCCTGTAGGGGCTGCGCGGGCGGGAGGGCTTCCGGTGTAGTATGGTCGATTAGCATATTTGGTCCTTATCCTTTAGGGTAGCTTCTTTGTTTGGTAGGCGGCTGAATAGTGGGGCCGCCCATTTTTGGTATCCAATGCCATTATAGCCGCTATGCAAAGCAACAGTCAGACCAGCCTTCTTCGCCGGCCCTTGCGCCGTCCGGACAACACGCCCGCGGCCAGCAGGCCCGCCCCCGCCAGGGCTACCCCGCGCCAACTCCGCCGCTTCCCCGCGAGCTCCGAGAGCACCGCATGTGCCGCGTTCCGACCCGAAGCGCCCGACACCCCGCCTCCAGGGTGAGTGCTCGCCCCCGTGAGGTACAGGCCCCCTATGGGCGTCCTGTAGTAAGCAAGCTCAGGCAGTGGGCGGAACATGAACATCTGGTCGAGCGACATGTCGATATGCATGATGTTGCCCCTGAGCAACCCCACATTGCGTTCCAGGTCAAGGGGCGTCTGTATGTAATAGTGGGCCACCTCCCGCACGTCCGCAGGCACGTTGGGCGCGTACTCGGCCAGGGTGCTGAGCAAGCGATTCGCCTCCCGCTCGCATATGCCGTTCCAGGTCTCGCCCCCTTCCAGGTGGTACGGGTGGTACTGCGCCCAGATGTACAGCGAGTGCTTGCCTGGGGGCACAATTGTGGGGTCCACCGAGGAGGGGGTCATAGCCACCAGGGCGGGGTGCCGGGCGGGATAGCCCCGCTTACAGTCGTCGTAAGCCCGTTGCAGGTACTCCAGGCTGGGGCAGATAAGTTGCATGGCATGGTGGCAGTCCGCGTGCCCCTGTTGCGACGGTGCATAAGCTGTGTAGGCCGGAAGTTCGTCAAGCGCGCAACGCAGGGTCATACCGATACCGTTACCCACCCGCAACGAATCGAGCTTGCCAACGAGCGCGCCGGGCAGGTGCTCCCGCCCCACAAGCCCCAGCAATGTGGTCTGCACGTGCGCGCCCGACACCACGAGGTCGGCTTCCACCCTCTCCCCATCCACAAGCTCGATGCCCCGTATGCTGCTACCGCCGAGCAGCACCCTTTTAACAGGGGCATCGCAGCGTATCGTGCCGCCATGATGCTCCAGGCAGCGGGCCAGCGCCTGGGCCAGCATGCCGGAGCCTCCCCTCGGGCGGGTAGCGCCCACGTCGTGATAGAGGCTGTGAGCGCCCGCCAGGGCACCCGCACCCACCTCCGACGGCGGCGGGCCGCTCTGGGCGGCCATCCAGCCGACCGCAGACCTCACCTGGGGACTCTCAAACGTCTCATAGAGCATCTTGTCATAGCTGCCGAGCACCTGGCGCAAAAGCTCGGCCCCGGTCATGGAAGGGTCGTGCTCGCCGCGCATCTGGGCGATCGCCGTGCGCCTGGCGATGCCGCCGAACATAGCGCCGGGCGAAGGAGACTGCGCGAATACCTCGAACACCTGCCGGTTGAACTTGTGCCACTTCTGCACGAAGGCCCCGTAACGCTCGGCGTCAGGCTCGGAGATGGCGGCTATGGACTGGCAGGTGCGGTCGAGGTCCTTGTAGAACAGGATGTGAGAGCCGTCGGGGAAGGGGGCGAAACCCCAGGGGTCCATCTGCATGTATTCGAGGCCGAAGCGGTGCAGCCCCAGCTCTTCGATAATGGGGGTCTTGTGGATGAGGATGTGCATCACCGAGCAGGTGTCCACCTGGTAGCCCGGCCATAGCTCCTCGGTGTTGACGGCACCTCCCACCTGCGACCGCCGTTCGTAGACGGTTACTTCGTGCCCCTCACGAGCGAGGTAGCAAGCACACACCAGGGTATTGTGCCCGGCACCAATGACAGCCACTCGCTTCTTGGTCAGCATTCGAGCCTCTCTCCACAACTCCAGACTTCAGCTATGCCGCGCCCACCCACTTCAGTATATACGGGATTCTGGGGACGTACGGACCTTGGCATAGCTGAATTTTGGAGTTGTGGGGGCAAGCTCTCACAAGGCCCCGGATAAGTAGGGCCGCTTGCAGGTTATGAGAGTCTCACAAATGGGAGTTACGTTTTAGTAAGTACTAGAAGCTATCTCAATAACAACATTGTGAAACATGAGCACATGGCCCCACCCTGTCATTTCGAACGTAGTGAGAAATCTCGTCCTTCACCGGGATGGTTCCTCTTTCTTACGGTACAGAGTGGGTGAAGGAAAGGTGATACCCTGTACTGAGGGGCGAGATTTCTCACTTCGTTCGAAATGACAGGGTGGCGGTTTGGGTGCTCAAGTTCTATTCTGTCATTTTACTGTCACTTCTTGAGATGAGTTCTAGTTAGTAGAGGACTTTGGTATGTTCCAGGGTCAGGTCCGCCAGCCGCGCATCGCCTTCGATCTGCACGAGGCCGAGGGCCTTCACCTCAGCGGGCTTCATCCGACCGGACGCCAGCAGGTTGAAGTCGAGAACGTCCATCCTGATGGTAGCCGTTGGAGAGGGGTGACCGCCAACCTTGTACGTGCCGCCGGCTGTGCCTCGTAGGTCATACAGCACCGAGGCACCTTCCACCTTGCGGGGCAACGAGCGGGCGAGGTCGCGCACGACCAGGGCCACGATGCGCCCGTCATGTTCCGGCGTCAGACGCATCTCACGCCCGGTGGCGCGGCAGATGTCGAGCCTGTGCATCCACAGGTCTCTCGAATATATGATGTCCAGCAGGTAGCCTACCGAGATGAAGCCAAATTCCCCCGCAGGCACCCGTATGGCACGTAAAGGTAGCGGGATCCTGGAACGCGTTCTGAGGGCTTTCGGCCCAACTTCACGCAGTTCTGCTATCAGCTCTTCAGGAGAGCGTGCCTTCCGGTCGCCTACCTGCACCGCGTTGACCAGGTCCACAGGTTCGGTGAATCTCCCTTTGTAGGGCTTGTGGGACCGGGGGCTATACTGGCGCGTGAACTGCGACCAGCTTGTGTACCCGGCCAGCCCCCCGGCAATGTGGGACACCATGCTCCTCACGTCCCACAGGGTACACCCCGTCGGCCTCTGCCAATCGTCCGCACCGAGAGACTGGAGCAGGGGCAAGAGCAGTTCGTACTCGTCCCGCGCCAATTTGTAGGCTTCTCGGCGCGTAACCGCTGGGATACGTGCCGCTTCACGCACTGGCCGAGCCGGTAGCACAGCCTCGGTGCGCTCAAGATAGGTTTGAGTTGTTGCAGCTTGCATTTTTAGTCCTCCCTCCCGGTATCTTCTATTGACTTCGCACCCCAGGCGGACTTGAATAGCTCGACTGCCGCCGGAATGAGCGCGCCGAAGCGTCCCTCGCCGGGGGGCAGGTGTGGCTCGTTAGCCACGTGTAAAGCGGTCAGACCATGTTGTAAAGCGATTATGAGGTCGGTGGCCTGGTTGAAGGGGAGCGGCAGAACGATGCCGTCGGCGCGGAACGCTCCCTCTACCAGGGCGTTCGCCTCCGCGAGAAGCGACAAACTCGCCTCCATACTCCGCTCAGATGGAGTGAAGCCCGGCACCGGACGCTCGAACACTAGCTGGTACAATTCGGGGCATTCCTGCGCGAAGGTCATATACGTTTCGAGGGCCACTTCCAGGCGCTCCCATAGAGGTAGCGGTTCTGACATGGCCCGTCCGAAGCGCTCGGCAAAGAGCTCGATTCCAAGGAGAAAGAGCGCATCATAGAGGGCTGCTTTGCCGCTGAAGTAGGCATAGAGCGATGGCGTGCGCAAGCCCACGCGCCTTGCTACTTCGTTGAGGTTGAGGGCCGCCGCGCCCTCTTCGCGCATAATCGCACGAGACGCGTCGAGGATCGCCGTCAGCATCTCGTTGCGGTTGCGGCGTCTGCGCTCCAGGGGCGACAGTATTGCTTTGTCGTTCACTTCTCTTAGCACTGCTGCTCCAATTATCTAATGTTATTAGATAGAACTAATATCATTAGATTAGCACGAAATCGAAAGCTTGTCAATACCTTGTGGCATGCTTATGCCAGGCACAACGAAGCGCGTCAGTCAGGCTGTGGCTGCGCCGGTCAAGCTACCGTAGTGGACAGAAGCTATCCGACAAATACCGGAGCCGAATACAAGCAGCAAAGCCCCGCCTTGTCATTCTGAGCGTAGCGAAGAATCAGGTGGGTAGTTAGGCCGTCGAATTATGTGGCCATGTCTCCCTCTGTCATTCTGAACGCAGTGAAGAATCTCGTCCTTCAGCACCCAAATACCACCTTTCTGTCAGTCACTCTGTGCCACAAGAAAGAAGTACCATTACGGTAAGGGACGAGATTCTTCACTGCGTTCAGAATGACAAGAGCCAACGCATGTGCTCTTCTTCGACTCGATGTTTATCAGATAGCTTGTAGTTAGTCCGCCGTTGTGTCTGGTGTCTGAACAGACGGGATACTATCTTTGGTCCAGAGGCGCGGCCACTGGTCTAGGCTGTCTACCACCTGCCCCTCCACGAGCAGCCTGTACATCGGCTCCCCAGGGAAGTCGCCGTAGTAGAGCGTGTACACGGCACCGCCTAACTCTGCCGTGTACGGGTACTCTGGGTCTCCGGTGGGCCACCAGGTCATTTGGGTGGTTTGCCGGTCATAGGACGCGGAACGCCGCAACTCTTTGACCAGCCGCTGGAACTTGTGCTTCGACAGTTCCTCTACGTCCGGAGCACCCGAAGCTACACGCGTGAGCATGGCAGGGTCCGGCACGAACGCCCCTGTAGTGAGGTCCAGCACGAGGGCGACGAGGTTGGACGGGCCGGTGCTCTCAACCTTCACCGGACGGTCCTCAACGGCATAGTAGCGCACCTGTTTGGGTGATTGAGGACCCGTCATGGTGCCGAAGCCCCTCGCCGTGCCAGCCACTCAGCGGCCTCCCGGCGCACGGAAGGGGATTCCCAGCGTGCCAGCCTCTCCAGGATGCCACGTGTCGCGGGGCCTGTGCCCGAACCGAGTGCGTATGCGAGTTCGCGCAACGTGCGGTCGCGGACAGGATAGGATGAGATCAGGGTCTCCGCGCGGTCGGCGGCCCCCGCGTCGTCAAGCGTGGCGTACGGCCCAAGCAGGAAGGCTATCTGCGTTGGTAGGTCGAAACCGGGCCAGCCGTTCCGCATGGCGGCAAGCGCCTGGTCGATGGCCCATCCTATTGTCAGCATCTCAGCGCGTGCCAGGTTGGGGTCGAGGTCCAGCAGTATGAACATGGAGCGGTCGAAGTAGACGCGGTGGTAGATCACCAGCAGATCGTACACGGCGAGTCTGCGCAGGTGGTCTGCTACCTCACCCAGCGGCACGTATTCCCGTGCGGTGCGCAGCGAGTCGGTGAGCAGCACGAAGGCCGAGTCCACGCCGGAGAAGCGATCTATCTCCACGGGCGCACCAGCCCACGGCACCGCCTCCGGCTCGCGCGCCCACTCTATCACCTTAAGGAGGCCGTCGCGCACGCCCCACGACGCCAACATCGCGCACGCGTGGAGCTGCTCCAGCGGCGAGCCGGTGTCAAGTAGTTGCCGGAGCATGGGAAAGCGCGCCGAGTAATCGCGGTCCAAGCCGTCCGCTATCACGTCATCGAGGCCCAAATGCTGGCCGTCGAGGTCCGTGTAGAGAAGTTCGTCCGAGGTCATGACGGTCCCGTCCGGCTAGGCGTCGGCACTCATAGCGAGCCTTGCACGATCCGCGCGCTGCCCTACCCTGCCTTGCAATGCGAAGGCAACAACCTCCTCCACGGGCATGGCTTGCCCGAGGTCCCAGGCGGCGTTGAAGTCTACCTCCCCCAGCTGCGACCGCAGGTCGTTGACGATCAAGTCTTGCTTCGCCTGGGCCGATGGCGACAGGGGGCAACTAATGGCCTGGCGCAGGGCTTGTGCTGCTCCATACAGTTGCGCGGCTCGCCATGCCTCCCCCTCCCTGTATGCCAGCCTCGCAAACCCCTCCAGCGAGAAAGCGTAACCCCACTTGTCGCCCAGTTCCTGCCTCAGTTTAAGGCTCTCCACCTGGAGTTGGTGGGCCGGTGCGTATTCGCCCTGAGCCGTGAGCACCTCTCCCAGGTTGCACAGGCCATCGGCAATACCGCTTTTGTGCCCTAATTCGCGTTCCAGGGCCAGGCTCTCCTCGAACAGCAGGCGAGCCTTAGCGTAGTTCCCTTCGCCCCAGGCCACACCGCCCAGGTTGTTGAGTGCCGTAGCGATGCCGCGTTTATTGCCCAGCTCTCGCATCAGGGACAGGCTCTCCTCCTGGAAGCGACGCGCCTCGTCCCGTGCCCCCAGGTGCCTCGACACAGCCGCAAGGTTGCTCAGGGAAGCCGCAATAGCCTGTTTGTCGCCTAGCTCTTGCCTCACAGTGAGGCTGTCGCCAAATAGCTGGCGGGCGGTGGCGTAATCCCCCATGTTCCAGGCTATGGTGCCCAGGTTGTTAAGGGAGGCGGCTATGCCTTTCTTATCGCCCAGTGCCTGCCTCAAGGTCAGGCTTTCATCAAACAGCAGGCGCGCCCTATCGAAATCGCCTTGATACCTGGCGAGAGTGCCCGCCCCGCTCAGCGCCCTGGCTCGCGCGGCAGGTGACGCGGCAGCACCTCTCTCTAACGCGAGGTCCATCCACTTACGCCCTTCGCTCAGGTGGCTGTGCATCTCCCAAAAACGCCCCAGGGCCGCGCACAGGCGCAGAGCGATCTCAGCCCTTTCGCCGCTGTCATTGAGACTATTGTCTTGTGCCTGCCCAAGCGACCATTGCAACGCCGCCCGCAGGTTGTCGTGCTCATGCTCCAGGCGGTCCAGCCACTCCCTTTGGCCCGGCCCGGCCAGTTCCGGCTCGGCTGTTTCCGCGAGTGCAAGGTAATACTCAGCGTGCCAATATCGTATTTGCTCTGCTTCTCCGCTACCCTCTAATCTTTCCTTCGCGTATTCCCGGATTGTTTCCAGCATCTCGAAGCGTGGCTCCCAATCCAGGCTTATGTCTTCCTTTTCCTGGCCGCCCTGCCTTACCAAGCTCTTGTCAAGTAGCGATTCTACCCCCTCCAACACATCTACCGGCAGGTCGCCCCTCGCGTTGCACACCGCTTCCGCCGCTGCTATCGTGCTACCACCAACGAACACGCCCAGGCGCGCAAATAGCTTTTGCTCTCCTGCTTCGAGCAGGTCGTAGCTCCACTCAATCGCGGCCAGCAACGTCTGGTGTCGTGGCGGCAGGTCTCGCGCGCCCCCGGCGGCCAGGTAGAGGGAGGTGCGCCCCTCCGAACGCGTGAGCCGAGACAGGATCGCTTTTGGCGGTAGTAGCTTGCTACGGGCCGCGACCAACTCTATCGCCAGGGGCAGGCCGTCCAGCCGGGCGCATATGGCAGCCACCGTCCCGGCGTTCTCTTCCGTGAGCCTGAAGTTGCTTACAGCCTGGGCGCGCTCCACGAACAGTTGCACCGCCGCGTAACCGGCTAGAGTTTCTAACGCGGGAAGCTGGCCCTCACGTGGTATCTCCAACGGCGGCACGTTGAACTGCCGCTCGCCACGCAGGCGCAACGCCTCCCGGCTCGTCACCAGCACCTTCAAGTCGGGACATCTTGCCAGCAAGTCGCCCACGAGATTGGCCGCGCGCACTACCTGCTCGAAGTTGTCGAGTACGAGCAGCGTTTTCGCATGTTGCAGGTGCTGTATCAGCCTGGCCTCTGCCAACTCGTCGCCGGTCTCTTTCAGCCCGAGGACCTGGGCAATCGTGGAAGCCACCAGGGGTGGGGCGCTCACGGGAGCCAAAGGTACGAAGAACACGCCATCTCCGAACTCGTCAAGCAGTTCTCCCGCGACTTCCAGGGCCAGGCGAGTCTTGCCGATACCGGGCGGGCCGACCAGGGTGAGCAGGCGCACTCCGTCGGCTAAGAGCCGGGCGCGCGCCTTCCCTACATCTGCTTTACGCCCGATCAACGGAGTAGGTGAGGCAGGGAGATTATTAGGGGCCTGTGGTGCGTCCGCTTTGGGCGCCTGCACCGCCAATTCGCCCGCGCCCGAGCCTGTGCGCGCGAGGTGCATGAAGGCCGGACGCTGGTCGGCGGGCACGCGCAGGGCATCGGCCAGTAGCTCCGCCACTTGCCGGGACGGCCTGCGGTCGCCCGTTTCGAGCTTGCGGATGGTCCATACGGAGCAGCCTACCCGCTCCGCCAGGTCCTCCTGCATGAGGTCTAGCGCCTTGCGCCGCTCCTTGAGCAATTGGCTGAACGTGAGTACCTCGCCTGTCAAAGCGGACCTCCATTCCTTATCGACGCCAGGTTGACCTGCACCCTCTTAGCACTGCGCCTGTGCGACTTTTTGTGCGAATCAGGGTGCGACCCATTATAGCCTATCTTCCCCCACAATGGACGTGGGCAGAATATACACCCACCGACGTTCCAGACGAAGCAATTGTAGCACGACATCAGGAGGGAACTGAAATGAAAATCGAGGTACGCAAGTTATATCGTACGCTGATTGTAGCACTTGCCACGACAGCGTTGATACCGTCAGCCGCCTTCGCGCAGCCCGGCCCGCCCCCGGCGATACTAATTGACCAGCCGCCGGAGCTTGCGCCGGTGAGGGCCAAGTTCGAGAACATGACCGCCGAGCAGGCAATCGCCGCCGGGTACATGTCAACCCACGAATGTGTCAGCTCGCCCTTCGGGAACATGGGCATCCACTTCATCCACCCGCAACTGTTCGAGAGCCAGGTTAGGAGCGGACAGATGGACCCGCAGAACCCGCCCGTCCTGCTGGTAGATGCCAACGACCGCGTGGTTGGGCTGGAGTGGGAGACGACCCAGAACACACCGCCGCCCACCTTCCTGGGGCAGCCGGTGCCCCTCCAGCCTGGACACCCCGGCATGGAAGAGGAGCACTACATGGTCCATATCTTCTTCAAGCCCAACAACAAGCTGCTGCTCGGTCCATTCGATCCCGACGTGAAATGCCCCGCCAATGGTGCTGGTGGCGCGGGTGGCCCGCCTGAGGGCGCTGCCGGGGGTACTACCGTAGGCATGCCGAGGACCGGCAACTCAGCAGTGGACCTGGTGACACTGCCCCTCGTGGTAGCAGCCGGATTGGCTATGCTGGCGGCAGGCGCTACGCTCCGCAGGCGCAAGGCATAAGGCGACGAAGCATCACCGGGCATTGCAGGTAGCGGCTACTACCGGTGCTGCTAAGAGTCCGGTGGTGCAAGTTGGCCGGCAGGTAAGCTGGAAACCCGGAACCCGGTGCGCTGCTCACCGATGCACTGCAATTCTGGCCCAGCTTACCGCCGAACCCGGCATGGAGCTAACGGCGGACCGGCGAAGGAGAGGCATATAAATGCCGCAGAACCCAGATGTTGAGCCTCACAATAATGCACAGGCTCAAACACAGCACAAAAACGATAACCCATCTCACCTGTTCCTGGTGCGGCTGTGGGCGGAAAGCAACAACGAAGGCGAGGCGGTGTGGTGCGGCAAGGTGCAGCACGTTACAAAAGGCAAGGCCAACCAGTTCCGGGACTGGCCCACCCTGATAGACCACTTGAAGGCAATGCTACCCAGTGCGGAGCGGGTCCGGCACTACAGAGATACGGAAGACTAACAGGACTCGGACGTCAACATCCAATCTCAACCCCTAGCACATAAGGAGTCGAACCATGCAAGCCAATATTCGAACAGGATCAGAAACTGCTGCACCGGCAAACCAATTGTACATGGTGGCCGGGATAAGCGCCTTGCTCTACATAGTAGTGAGTCTAGCAATGCTAGCTTTCACCGATTGGAACAACCCGGCGGCTACAAATACCCCCCTTACGGTGCTGGGTGTGCTTAGCTTCGTCGTCCTGGTCCCGGTGATCCTGGCAGTATACCAGCACCTGCGTCCAGCTTCCGCCGCGGTCAGCAGCATTGCTGTAGTATCGGGTGTGCTGGCGCTGATAGGGGGTGCTACGGGCAGCGCACTTGGCTACGATACCACGATAGGTATTGTCGGCGGGTTGTTCGCCAGTTTTGGGATGCTCTTGTTCTTTGGCCTATCGGGCTACCTGGCCCTTACCAGCAAGCTCCTGCCAGCAGGCTGGGCTATCCTGAGCATCGTGCTTGGCATACTGGCCGTTAGCGCCGGAATTATATCCGGGGTTGCCGGTTCAAGCAGCGACATAACAGGCTTCGCCTGGACCGCTTTCGGCCTGGCTACCATGATATGGGCGGCTTGGACGGCAGTGGAGTTCATGCGCAGGGGGCGCGCAGCTTCCACGACCGTGTAGGAAGCATCTGTACGCCACTCCGGTGCTGGTACGCTCTAACATCTCGCCAGCACCGGAGTAGCGTGGACAGGCACCTACACCCCAGGAGGTCTATGTCGCGCCCATATGACACCTGGAAGATGCCCCGGCAGATGATGAAGAATAACAACATAATGAAGTAATGCTCGGGGGTGAGATGTGTTTGCGTAGGGGCAGGACGGGGGCCTGCCCCTACGCGGTATTTCCGCATTATGTTGCTATTCTTCATCAACCGACATGTCGGATTGGCAACATGACTTCTTCCACAAAGCGACGGACTTTACCGGCGTCGGTGACATGGCCGAAGCCGAGTATAAACTGGCGAACCCCCAGGTCGAGCAGAGGTCGCAGTTGGGAGATCCAATGGTCGGAGTCCTTGCGAGATTCGGGCAGGCGGCCATTTTCGATGGTGAAGCTTTGCACTACAGCTTCGGGGTCGCGCCCGGCTTCAGCCGCGTGCTTGCGTACGATCTCACGCTTGCGGCTGTAGCCCGCAAGGTCTATCTCCTCTAACGCACCCCCATGATAACGGTCCCAGATGTCGGCTATCCGCCCCACCAACGGCAGCACCAGTTTTTCGCCACCCCCACCTATCATGACGGGGGGAGGCATACTTGGACGTGGCTCGCAGTATGCCTTTTCGATCCGATAGTGTTGCCCCTGGAAGGTAGGGGCCTCTTCGGTCCACATCAGCCTCAGGATTTGCACGGCCTCATCAAGCTGCTGAACGCGAGTCGGGGTTGGCGGAAATGGATAGTCGTAGGCTGTATATTCGGCACCACGCCACCCCGCCCCGATGCCCATGATGAACCGTCCCTCACTTAAGACTTGCAAGGTCGCGGACATCTTCGCCAGCAAAGCCGGGTTGCGATAGCCCACACCCAGCACAATCGGCCCGACGTGCAGCCTGGGGCAGCGAGCGGCCAGCCACGTCAGCGTGGTCATGCACTCCAGCCAGGCATGCGCGGGGTCGCGAAAGGCATAGAAATGGTCCTGCACCCAGATGGAGTCGAAGTGCTCGGCCACGAACGGCAGCACCGCTCGCTCCTCCGACATGACCAGGGGCATTTCTTCTTGTCCGGGCACCCCTTCGGCACTCATGAACCATCCGAACTTGATCGCGTGTGCTGGGTCTTGTTGCATGAACATCTCCTCGAAAGTGGCCGCCTGCGTGGTGGGGAGGCCCCCGTTGGGCATAGCCAGGTAGTCTTGTCAGTGGCTTGGAACGTGGTACTACCTCGCTCTAGCACATACGAGGCCAATAAGAGCCGCAGGTTGTTGCCTGCTGACCATAACGGGTTGGACAGGCGCATCAGGCACAATAGTTGCACTAAGGCAAGCCACTAAACAGAAGTTAGGTACGAGCCGCCTGGAGCAAGAGAAACGCAAGCAATCGAGACGAACTTAGCTGTTGAGGATAGTGATCCCATCCTGCTAGGATTCCCGCTTTTGTAGCCTATAACAGAATGAGTGTTGTACAAGGAGTGATGACAGAATGACTACCGCAAGCCCTAACACGACTTTCCCCGAATCGCATAGAGACTTACTTACGTCCCCTGTCGCAGTATTAGCGACCCTCGGACGTGATGGCTACCCGCAGGTGAGCGCCATATGGTTCCTGTTCGATGAGGATGACGGAACACTGAAGCTTTCGTTAAACACAGCACGCCAGAAGGTCAGGAACCTACAGGAGCGCCCGGAGTGCACCTTGTTTATCCTCGACCCTGCTAATCCCTATCGCACCATAGAAATAAGGGCACGCGCGGAGTTGAGTCCCGACACCGATTACAGCCTGGCGGACAAAGTTGGCGGCAAGTACGGCGGCACAGACTTTCGTGCTATAGACCGCCCAGGAGAGAGCCGGGTGGCGGTTATACTTCAGCCTGTAAAGATCAACACCTGGGGCGACCCCAACTCATAAGCAAAGGACAGGGTGCAGGTGGCACTAGCGTGTCAATTAACTCCGCCACCTGCCTCCTAGTTGGCAGCCTCGAACAGCGTTATCTGCATGCCGTCAGGGTCTTGCAGCCGCACGTTGCGGTCGCCCCACGGGGTCACTACAGGGGTGTGCACCATGCTGGCTCCCCAGGCCAGCAGGCGCTCCAGCGCAGCGTCTAAATTGGGCACTCTGAGGGCGAAGCGTACCTGCCCGCTTACTCGCTGCTCGGCCTCTATCCGGTCTACCACCTCGGCCTGACGCTCATCAAAGACTTCCAGCGTGCCCCTGCCCATGAGGAAGATCACTGCCTGGCCGCCGTCGTTCGCCCACAGCGCCGCCGGGTCGAGGCCCAATCCATCGCGGTAGAAGCGCATCATGCGGTCGTAGTCTGAGGTGGTAAGGGCGACCCGCAACTCCAGCACAGGCCCTCCCTCAGTGGGTTCTGAAGCCATAGTCACTCCTTCCTGGTGCTTGACTTAGCCTTTGGGGCGTATATGAATCGGCGTGCGGTAAGCTAGCGCCAGTCTATCCGCTTGCCCGTAAAGAGTGGGTAGAGGAGCAGCACTGCGAGGTAGAGCAAGTATCCAAGAATGGGCAACGCGACCAGGGCTATTGCCAGTGCGACCAAAGTTGACCACGGCTGCGACAGCCCGAACAGCGTCGGCCCGCTCCAATTGAGCACAAGCCACACTATGCCACCCAGCAGCGCCAACCGCACAGCTATCAATAGGATGCCCCTGCCGTAGACCTGCAACCGCCACATAGTGCCCTCCTCAAAGACGGCTCTTCTTGTGACCTATTCTACAACACCAATACTACAGTTAATTAGAGGCTCTAAGTCAGGTCAATTCATGCCGGTATCTCTAAAGTATCGAAGAACTGGCGGATTACACCAGGGAAAGGTCGGGCTGACTACTTTAACCCCACCAACTCCGCACTCACATCCCACAGTCGCCTCTGCACGTGCTCGTCTCGTGAGTAGGGATTAGAAGTGCTCATCTTAACGCCTTTGAAGAACTTGCCCGTGACGCTTGCAAGCTGCGGAAACGAGGCCAGGTAAAGGAGGCTTACTGAGGCGCGCTCGGGCGTTGAAGACAACAGCCGTGTCAGCCAGCGTATCGGGGCAGGTGCTTCACTCATGAGGTTCGACTTCATCAAGCCGGGGTGCAGAGCGTTCGAGGTCACCGGTGTGCCTGCGAGTCGCCTCGCCAGTTCATACGTGAAGAGCAGGTTACACATTTTGGAAGCCCCGAATGCCGACAGCGCGTTGAATTTGCGCTCGCCTTGCAAGTCCTCAAAATCGAGTCTAGTGGTTGAAGGCGCGGTGATATTGATAACCCTTGCCTGGGGGCTGGCCTTCAGCTCATCTAGCAGCAGGTTAGTGAGCAGGAAATGCCCCAGGTGGTTGGTGCCAAACATGGTTTCCACTCCATCTGGGGTCACGCTGCGCTTGCCCTTGAACACCGAAGCATTGTTGATAAGCACATCGACTCTTCCATCGTCGGCTTTGATGCGTCCGGCCAGGTCTCGCACCGATTGCTGGGACGCTAGGTCCAAGCGCATGAACTTAACTCCGCCGTTACCGGACCGGGCCACCACCTCAGCACGATCTACCTCACCCCGTGTCTCGTCACGAGAGGCCATGATTACGGAGGCACCAAGCCGTGCCAATCCCAGCGCGGTAGCCTTGCCAAGCCCGCCACTCGCACCTGTTATAAGACAGATACGGCCCGCCATGTTACCCACACTATTCCCTGGAGCCTGCATATAGTCTCCTCACGGATTCGTACGCTTGTGAATGCAACAAGCATGCTAAATTTACCACTGGTCGCCAGGCTCGGCAAGGTAGGGGTGTATGACTACAGACCTTCCGCTCTAAAGTAATTCCTCGAATATTTATAAGCTATCACATAAATGGCAGCCCCGGTGACTTGCGACAAAGCCCCTTCCTTGTCATTTCGAACGGAGTGAGAAATCTCGTCCTCCACCCCGATGTTACCTCTTTCTTACGGTGCTGAGGTGGTGAAAGAAAAGTGAAACTTGGGTTGTGAGGGACGAGATTTCTCTCTGCGTTCGAAATGACAAAGACGGGGCTGATGTGCTCATCTCCTTGTTCGCATTTGTGAGATAGCTTCTAGTGCTAGGCGGTACCGCCGCAATTCTTGGCGCTCCTTACTTTCCACCCTACGAGACCTCTGCGGAAAATGCCCCCGAAATATTCCTGGGAACCTATTGACAAGCAGCAGTTGTGGTGCTATTATGGGAGCGCTCCCATGAAGTGAGCGCACCTTTTCCAAATGCTTCGCGCCTATATATGGCGCTGGACAGTTATTTGCTACGCCTTGTGAGAGCGCTCCCATAAAGTTGCAGGGGATGAGCCATAGATGTCGACCACTCTAGAGGAAATCGCCAGGCAGGCCGGGGTGTCGCGCTCCACCGTTTCCCGCGTGATGAACGACCACCCAAGCGTCGATCAAGACACCCGCGCCCGCGTCCGCTCCGTGGCGGAAAGGCTGAACTACCAGCCTAACGTGGCGGCCCGCAGCCTGGCGGTGGGACGTACCAACGTCATCGGCCTCGTCATCCCCATGGGGGTTTCCGCCCTCTTCACCGACCCCTACTTCCCTCTCCTCATCCAGGGCATCACCTCCGCCTGCAACGCCAACGAACACTCCGTCATGCTCTGGCTTGCCGAGCCTGAATACGAGCGCCGCACGATACGGCAGGTGCTCCAGGGCGGCCTCATAGACGGCGTCATCCTGGCGTCCGCCCTGATGGAGGACCCGATGCTCGAAGCGCTGCTCCGGCGCGGGCTGCCGTTCATCATGGTGGGCCGCCTCCCTACCGACAACCAGATCAGCTACGTAGACGTAGACAACGTGAACAGCGCCCGCGAAATGGTCGCTTACCTGCTGCGTGTGGGCCACCGCCGGGTCGCCACGATTGCGGGGCCAACCAACATGATCGCCGGGTCGGACCGCCTGGAGGGCTACCGGCTGGCGTTGCGCAACCGGGGCATGACGCCCGACCCCGCCCTGATTGTCGAAGCCGACTTCACGGAAGAAGGCGGGTACGTCGCGATGCAGCGGCTGCTGCCCCAGGCACCCAACGCGGTATTCGTCGCCAGCGATGCTATGGCAATAGGCGCAATGCGGGCCTTACGAGACGCGGGCCTGCGCGTCCCCGACGATATAGCCATCGCTGGGTTCGATGACATACCCATGGCCGCCCGCACCGAGCCGACCCTCACCACGGTCCGCCAGCCGATACAGCGCATGGGTTCGCTGGCCGCCGAGACATTGATTGACATGATCAGCCATCCCCACCCTCAGCCTCGCCGCATCATCCTGCCCACTGAGTTAGTCATAAGAGAATCCAGCGGTTCTAATAGTAATCGTTAGCTTGCATACCAGGGTATGTCTCTATTTTGGAAGTACATACCGGAGGCTTTGTAAACCGACAAGGGCACAAGTTGCATCTGAATGTGGTCAGCCCGCGCTTCTTCGACCTCAAAATTACCATATTCACGAGCCAAAGGAGGTGGTAGTTCCGTCAACTTCAGGCCCTGAGTGTCGAACACTAACACTAACGCTAAATTGCTTTAACCCAAAGGAGGGTAAAGAAAATGTCATTGTCGAAATCACGCGTGGTATGGTTGGCTATTTTGGCCCTGGTGCTCTTGCCGCTGCTGGCGGCATGCGGAGGCACGACGCCCTCTCCAACCTCGGTCCCCGCCGCGACCAACACCTCCGGCCCCGCTGCCGCCGCCACAGACACGACCGGCCCCGCAGCCGATCCTACCGACACGACCGAAGCATCGGCTGACCCCACCGACACGGCCGCCCCCGTAGCGGCGGTCTCCCCCACCGTTCCGGCTACCGTCGTGGCGGGTGGTGAGGGTTGCGCCCCCAACGCCACCCGACTCACATGGTACGTCGGCCTGGGCGCGGGCGCGGACGCGGACGTGATACCAAAAGAAACGGCCTGGGTAGATAACTTCAATAAGAAGCAGACGGAAGCCTGTTTGACGCTGCAAGTAGTGCACAACCCCGAGTCGTATGACACGCTCAAGGCACAGCTTGCCGCCGGTACGGCTCCCGACATCGTCGGCCCCGTGGGTAAAGCGGGCCGCGCCAGCTTCCAGGGTGCCTGGGCGGACGTAGAAGCCCTCGCCACAGGCGCGAATTACGACCTGACTCAGTACGACCCGGCCCTGCTCGAGTTCACCAAGGACGAGGGCGTGCTGGTTGGTATCCCGTTCGCGCTCTTCCCCAGCTTCATTTACTACAACAAAGACCTCTTTGACGAGGCCAAGCTGCCCTATCCGCCGCACAAGGTCGGCGAGCAGTACGACGGCAAGGAATGGAACCTGGAAACCATGAGCGAGCTTGCTCAGAAGCTCACCGTGGACGAGGCGGGCAACGACGCGACCGACCCGAACTTCGACCCTGAGAATGTTACGCAGTTCGGCTACTACGAGCAGTTCACCGATGCGCGCGGTATCGCTACCCTCTTCGGCGGCGGGCTGCCCTACGAGGAGTCCGACCCGAAGACCGCCAAGATCCCCGACCATTGGCGCGATGCCTGGAAGTGGTATTATGATAGCGTCTGGACCAACCACTTCTCGCCCAACGACGACTACCAGCAGAGCGAGCAGTTCGGCAAGGGCAACCCGTTCTCGTCCGGCAACGTGGCGATGGCGCACACCCACTCCTGGTACACCTGCTGCTTCGACCTGGCGGAGACCAACTGGGATATAGCGGTCATGCCGACAATCAACGGTAAGATCACGGCGAAGCTGCACGGCGATACCTTCGCCATCCTGGAGCAGAGCAAGAACAAGGAAGCCGCCTTCAAGGTGCTGAGCCAGATGGTGGTGGACGAGGAGCTCTACCAGATCTACGGCGGTATGCCGGCAACCGAGGAACAGCGACCTGCCTTCTTCGAAGCGTTCGATAAGCGCGTCGCCCCGAACAAGGTGGACTGGAGCGTGGCCGAAGAGATGCTCAAGTACCCGGACCTGCCCAACCACGAGTCCTGGACGCCCAACCTGATCAAGGCCAACGACCTGTTCGGCAAGTTCCGCAAGCTGCTGGACCAGACGCCCAACCTGAACGTGGACCAGGAGATCGACAAGCTCGAGTCCGACCTGGACGCCATATTCAAGGAAGCGCCGGACCAGTAACGTAGAATGACCGGTCCTGCTTACCTCTTCGCGCTGCCTGCTATGCACGGCGGCGCGATGAGGTAGGAGTCAAGGAGTTACAAACATGAGAGCTGCGGACTTGCTTTCGGCTCGCGGGGCACCCAGGAGGCGGCAGGTACCGATGGGCCGCGCTCGCACCCGGTGGGGTTGGTTCTTCCTGTCGCCCTGGCTCATCGGCTTCGTGGCCTTCCAGGCTCTGCCCATCGTCGCCACCATATTCCTATCGTTCACCGACTACAGCGCCACCAAGGAATTCGCCCCCGGCAACTTCAACATGGTGGGGCTGGACAACTACGGGCGTTTGTTCAACGACCCCCAGCTACTCCAATCCCTCGGTGTGACTGTGAAGTTCGCCTTGATAGCCGTGCCTATCGGGCTGGTGATACCGCTCTCATTTGCCCTGCTCGTCAACTCAAGGCACCTGATGGCCCCTAACGTCTTCAGAACGCTTTACTTTCTGCCCACCGTAATCCCTATCGTGGCAGGCGTGATGGTCTTCCAGGGCGTCCTGAACGCGCAGTCCGGCTGGATCAACCTCATGCTTGAGGCGATAGGCATCGACGGGCCGCGCTGGTTGAGCGATCCAAACTGGGCCGTGCCCGCGCTGAATCTGCTGGGCCTGTGGGGTGTGGGCAACGCGATGCTGATCTTGCTCGCTTCGCTCCAGGGCGTGCCGACCGAACTCTACGACGCCGCGACCATAGACGGCGCGAACGGCGTGCAACGCTTCTTCTACATCACCCTTCCCATGATCTCCCCGGTGATCTTCTACAACGTCACCCTCGGAATCATCGGCGCGTTCCAGTATTTCGTCGCGGCGATGCTCATCGGCGGGCGTAACGGCGACCCTCAAGGGGCGACGTTGTTCTACAACCTGCACTTCTACCGCCAGGCGTTCGTCTTCAACGACATGGGTTATGCCTCGGTGCTCGCGCTGCTATTGTTTGTCATTGTTATGATCCTAACGACCCTGATGTTCTATTTCGGCCAGCGGTCGGTCTATTACGCGGGCGGCGACCTGTAGAGGGACACGCGTGCAGCAACCATGCTGCGATATACCGGCGGAAAGAAAGTGAGGAGCTATGGCAACCTTAACTCAGGCGGAACGGAAAGACAGGGCAGTCCCGGCCCGCGCATCGTCCCAGTTGGGGTATAGACTGCGGCAGATGTCCGCCAATCTCGGCGTCACCTTGCTGGGCGTGGTGGTGATGATGGTTTTCCTGATGCCGCTCGGCTACATGCTGGCGACGGCCTTCAAGCAGGACTCGCAGCTTACCGACTCACATGCGCCGCTCTGGCCCGCCGCGAAATCGACGTACAACTACCAGGGCGAGGAGCTGCCGCTTTACAATGTGCCGACCGCCGACGGGATGAAGCAGTGGGCGCTGGTGAAGGGCTACCGCGAAGACAGCGATTTCATTGACCCGGCGAACCCCGAAAAAGGCGTCTTCAACTGGGTCGGCAGGTACCGCGTGCTGGACCCGGTCTACCATTTCTCGCCCACCTGGGAAAACTTCACGATGGCCTGGGAGCAGGTAGCCTTCGGGTTACTGTTCCGCAACACCTTTATTATTGCCGTTATCAGTACCATAGGCACCCTTATTTCGTGCATCTTGGTGGCCTACGGGTTCGCGCGCTTCAAAATACCGGGGAAGAACGTCCTCTTCATCATACTCATCTCGACTATCGTGTTGCCCCCGCAGGCGACGATCATACCGCTGTACGTCCTCTTCGCCAAGATCGGGTGGACCGGCACCTGGCTGCCGCTGCTTGTGCCAGCCTTCTTCGCGAACGCCTTTGACGTGTTCCTGCTCCGGCAGTACTTCATGAGCATACCGCGTGAGCTAGACGAGGCCGCCATGCTGGACGGGGCCAACCCGTTGCGAACGCTCGTCTCGGTGATTATCCCGCAGGCCATCCCTGCCATCACAGCGGTGACGCTCTTCCACTTCTTCTTTGCGTGGAACGACTACTTCGCACCGCTGGTCTTCCTGGTCGGCAAGGAGGAGTTGTATCCCATCTCGGTCGGTATCGGCAAGTTCGTGGGCACGTTCAGCATCTACCCTGGCCGCGCAATGGCAACGGCGGTCCTCACGCTGATACTTCCCGCGCTCCTGTTCTTCTTCGCCCAGCGACAGTTCATGCGGGGCGTGGTCGTCACCGGCGTCGAGAAGTAGTCCACTTGTACGCCAGCCGAGAAGGGTACATGCTTCACCCACCGCTACAACTACACCGTGGGCCATACATCGTGTCCCGGTCAGGCGAACGATGACCCGCAAGCGCTTTCTCGGCGTGGCGTTGATGTGGCTGGCCTGGGTCGTGATTCTACTGGTGTTCCAGGAGTTGGTCCCCGCGCGCATGGACCTTCAGAAGCCGGACTACGCCCTGTCCTGGACGCCCGGCGAGACCCGCCCGCGCAGCCAGAACGACAAGCCATACCTGATTGAGCCGTTCTTGAACCGGCACGTCTCTTGGGACTCGGAGTTCTATCTTTCAATCGCAACTATGGGGTACGACGACCCGAATGTGCGTGCGGTGCTGGTGCGAAATGGGTCCGCAACGCCTGTAGACCCTGCGGCTGCCACGCCACCACTCGGAGACTCGCCCGACAACCGGCCCCTGTCTCTAAGTTACGCTTTCATGCCGCTCTACCCGCTGGTGACGCGGGTGGTCGCGCTCCCGGTACAGGTGCTGGGGCTGAACCCGGTAGCGGCTGCCACGCTGGCGGGGGTAGTAGTATCGGTGCTGGGGGCGCTCGCCGGAATGGTGGCGCTGTACGACATAGCACATGGCGAGCTTGGCGAAGCGGGCGGGCTGCGGGCGGCATTTTACCTGTTAGCCTTCCCGACGGGCTTCTTCCTGGCGCAGGTGTACACGGAGGGGCTGTTCGTGGGGTTGGCGTTCGGCTGTCTCGCCATGTCACGGAGAAAGCAGTGGTTGTGGGCCGCCTTGCTGGCGGTGCTGGCTACCTGGACGCGCGCTGTGGGGGTGGCCCTAGTCATCCCGCTGGCCTGGGCGTTGTGGAACGAGATCAGGACAAAGGCATACTCGCTCAAGCCGTTGGACAGACGGCTCGTCTTACACGGGATGCTGGCTCTGCTGCCTGTGGGCGCGTACCTTGTATGGCACTATTCGTTCTGGGGGCAGGCGTTTGGGCTGGTTGAGGGCAGCTATTTCAGCCGCGGGCTGTTCGTGATCGGGCAATCGCTGTCGGCCTGGGGGCAGGCGTTCGGCGGGATGTTTGGCGACAACACCCAGGCAACGGCTTACTATTTGATGGAGCTACTCGGCATCCTCCTGGGGATCGTGGCTACCGCGCTCACCGTGCGGCGCTATCCTGACCTGGCACTATTTGGCCTAGCGGTCCTGGTCGTTTCCCTCACGAGTGGCGTCGCACAGGGGATGTTGCGGTATGTGATTGCCATGCCCGCCATATTCATCGCCCTGAGCCGCCTCGGCAAAAACGGGGTGTTCGACCGCTCCTGGACCTTCGGCAGCATACTGCTACAAAGCATCATAGCAATCCTGTTCACCTTCGATATGTGGGCGGGCTAGCCAACTACATGACACGGCGGAAACAGCACTGGATACATGATGGCGAGCAAAACTGGCGGCACTCAACAATCCAAGTATGAAGTAGAGGACAAACTAAATGACCACACCAACTACTTTCCCCGACGGCTTCCTTTGGGGAGCGGCCACGGCGGCTTACCAGATCGAGGGCGCGTGGAACGAAGACGGCAGGGGCGAGTCGATCTGGGACCGCTTCAGCCACACCCCCGGCAACGTGCAGGACGGCGACACGGGCGACGTTGCGTGCGACCACTACCACCTCTACCGGGACGACGTGGCGCTGATGAAGCAGTTGGGGCTTCACGCCTATCGCTTCTCGGTGTCGTGGCCGCGCGTTGTGCCTCAGGGCCGGGGCAAGGTCAATCCCACCGGGCTGGACTTCTACGACAGGCTCGTGGATGAGTTGCTCGCGGCCAACATCCGACCATTCCTGACCCTGTACCACTGGGACCTTCCGCAAGCGTTACAAGATGCCGGGGGCTGGGACAACCGCGACACCTCCGGCTACTTTGCCGACTACGCCGCGCTCATGGCTAAGCGCCTGGGAGACCGAGTGCGAGACTGGACCACCTTCAACGAGCCATACGTTTCGGCGTTCGTCGGCAACGCCATGGGGAGGCACGCGCCCGGTTACGAGGACAAGGCGCTAGCGCTGCGGATAACGCATCACCTGCTCGTCGGCCACGGTATGGCGGTGCAGGCAATTCGCGCCGCAGCACCGGGTGTGAACGCCGGTATCGTCCTCGATTTCGCCCCCCCTGAACCGGCCAATGATACGGACGCCAACCGTGAGAAGGTGGAGGCAATGTGGCAGGAGGGCGGTGCGCTGTTCCTAGACCCCATCTTGCGCGCGCATTACCCACCTGCTGTACAGGCTGGCATTGAGCAGGCCGGTGTAGAGGTGAAGCCGGGCGACCTTGCCCTTATCGCGCAGCAATTGGACTTCATGGGCGTAAACTTCTACAGGCGCATGATGTTTGACGAGCAGGGCGAGACCACCCGCGTCGAAGGGGCAGAGTACACCGAAATGGACTGGGAGGTCCACGCCCCCGCCTTCAAGCGCCTGCTGCTGCGCCTGAACCGCGAGTACCGGCTGCCACCCCTCTACATCACCGAGAATGGAGCGGCGTTCGTTGACGAGCCTGGCAACGACGGCAAGGTCCACGACCCGCGCCGCGTCAGTTACTTGCGGGAGCATCTTGGTGCCGTGCGGGAAGCCATGCACGAGGGCGTGGACATGCGCGGCTACTTCGTATGGTCGCTGCTGGACAATTTCGAGTGGGCGGAGGGCTATTCAAAGCGCTTCGGCATCGTCTACGTGGACTACCCGACGCAGCGGCGCATCGTGAAGGACAGCGGCGAATGGTACGCCCAGGCCATAGCGCACAATGGCTTTTAGCGCACGAGAAGCCTCAAGCTGGGCTGTGTGAAGGCCAACGGCGATAGGAGCGATAGCCATGAAATGGGAGGAACTCAGCGGCGACCAATTCGCCTCGGCCATCGAGGCATGCCAGGGGGTGTGCCTGCTTCCACTGTCGGTGATAGAGCGGCACGGCCACCACCTGCCGCTCGGCACCGATATGTACATTGGCGGTGAGGTATGCAGGCGCGCCGCACTCATAGAGCCTGCTATCGTGTTCCCCGACTACATCTTCACCCAGATACCGGAGGCTCGACACGTCGCGGGCACGATTGCCATAGACGGCGACTTGATGCTGCGTCTGCTCGACAACGTCTGCCGCGAGATCGCCCGCAACGGCCTGAAGAAGATCGTGCTGGTAAACTCCCACGGAGGCAACACTGGCCTCATATCGCTGTTCAACATGCTTCAACTCGAAAGCCCGCGCGACTATGTGGTCTACGTGGTGGAGCCGCATTCGCTGCTCTTCAGTGGAGACCTGGAGGTGCCCTGGGACCCCGGTGACGGCGAGCATGCCGGTCCCGGCGAGACCAGCCTGATGCAAGTAATTCGCCCCGACCTCGTGGACATGGAGAAAGTCCCCGCGGACGACGAAGCGCAACCCCAGCGTCGTCTCCAGGCATTGCGGGAGGCCGGGGTGCAGACCGGCATGTGGTGGTACGCCGACTATCCCACCCACTACGCGGGCGATGCTAACGCGGCTTCCGCAGACATCGGTGAGCGTCTATTGGAGGCGCTGACGGAAGCGCTCGTCAAGGCGGTCAAAGCTATCAAGGAGGACAATACGACGAAGCGGCTACGGGATGAGTTCTTCGCAGCATCGGCAAAGCCACAGGCATAGGGTTTCAGTAGTCCCTCCTCGGCCGCGTGAGACGTGATAGCGTGTCCAGTCAGCGCGGACCTGGCAGGGCGGAAGATGAGCAAAACACCCCTGGGCTTCAGGGGTGTTTTGCTTAAGCTTACCTACGTGAATAGACGGCTTACTACTCTCTTGCAGGTGTAACGCAGCTTGGGAAGAAGGTCTCAGCGACAATCTTGGCGGTCTGCCCCCTGGTGACGTTGTTGTTCACCCGGAAGTACTTTCGAGACTCAGCGTCGCATGGTTCTGGTGCTCCCGTATCGGGATTGGTGCCTCCACAAGGATAGCCGCTCACCACTCCCCTGTTGAACAGTCGTTGCACCCATACGAAGAAGGTCCCCGCTGGTGGTACGTCGGTGAACTGCTGGGCGCCGGGGTCCTCGTCAAACCCGGCTGCTTGCGAGACTATCTTGGTGAGTTGGCCTCGTGTGGTGTTGCTGTTGGGGCGGAAGTATGCCAGGTTACCTGGCCCAACGCAAGGTTCAGCCGCGCCCGTAGCGGGGTTGGTGCCGCCGCATGGGTACCCGGCGATAGCCCCTGTATTGGCAAGCTGCTGTATCCACAGGTAGAAGGTACTGCCCTCCGGCACGTCCTCGAACTTGCGGGTACCTGCGGGGTCGCTTAGTTCGGCAGCAATAGCCACCATCTTGGAAATTTGACCCCTGGTGACGTTCACGCCCGGCCTGTAATAGGTGCCTGGGCATGGCTCAGTGGGCGCTCCGCAAGCATAGCCTGAGACGATGCCTCTGCACGCAAGACAGCGCACGAAGCTGTAGAAGGTGGAGCCGGAGGGCACGTCGTTGAACTGGACCGGGCAGGCTGTGGAGGTGGGCACGCCTCCTATCGGTGTGTTGGTCGCCGTGCGCGTTGGCGTGCGGGTGACAGTCGCGGTGCTGGTGGCAGTCGCGGTGCTGGTGCGGGTGGGCGTGTTGGTGGGTACCAGGGTTCCACCTCGCACGCAGAAAGCCTGGTCCTGGCTGGTGTAAGGCGGCACGCAGGTATTGCGGTCAGTCCAATCGGCGCAGCCTCCAGAACCGCGATGCGCAGCCCCGTCGTTCGTCTGGGGGTCCCTACCAGACCAGAACCAGTTACTGCCACCCACAGCCTGTACCGATACCCAGTAAGAGCCCGGAGCGAGATTGGTCGCAGGGATATTGATCGTATAGATGCTCGTGCTGACGTCCTTCGTCCACTGTGTTATGGCAGTGTGGCTGATGACGACGGTGCCCGGTAAGGTGCCGTTGTCATTGTAGAAGAACACGTTGAACGAAGGTGGCTCGGTAACACCTCCACTAAGACTCCCATTTACATCTATCTGGCTAATACTCCAGCTAAGACCGGCAGGCACAATGAAGTCATCGGCGGTTTGAGCGCCGAAGTTAGTACTCGACCGGATAGCGTCAACCGCGTTGGTGATCTGGCAATATAGTTGAGGCTGCGCTACATGTGTCGCTGTGGGTGTGACCGTGGGTGTGTTCGTTCTTGTGGGCGTGGCCGTTTGAGAGACAACAGCGGTGCCCTGCAGCCGGAAGAACTGATCTGGGGAACCACTGTAGGTCCCCCCCGTGAAGCAGGTGCCGGACTTGCGGCCCCAGTTCGGACAGGTTCCAACGACGGTACCACGCCATGCCGCTCCGCTGCCCGATTGGACCGAACGGCTGGTCCACTGCCACGAACTAGTTCCTACAGCCTGCACCGACACCCAGTATGTGCCCGCGGGCAGCACGGTAGAGGGGATCGTAATAGTATACGCAGGTTGGGCCCCAACGAAGGTAGCGAGGTTAGTATGACTAATAACCACAGTAGAGGGGAGGCCATTGGGAGCGGTACCCGTATTATTGTAGAAGAACACGTTAAAGGAAGTTGGCTCGTTAGGACCGCTAATAAGGTTTCCACCTATGTCAACTTCGGTAATGGTCCACGACTGCCCTCCGGGCACGACAAAATCGTCGGCCGCCTGGCTGTGGCGGGTGTTACTGCACGTGCCGCTGGCGCAGTACGAAAAGACCGATTCGTTCGCGGAATCATACTGGTCGTACAAGATCGCCTGGGGAGCCTGCGGATTATTGGGTGCGGCGCTTTGACTGGACATGCCCTGCTGGCTGTTCTTCGCGGGGAACGCGGCAAGGGCGACGCTGGTTGAGAGGGCACCCCCCGCAAGCAGCATCACCAGAAAGGCCAGCAGTCTCCATTTTCCTGGTTGATTATCAGGTTTTGGCATCGGTTTTTCTCCCTCTTTATTTGATGCGCCCCACGACACGCGCTGTGAGGATTTGGCTTCTGGTACGGCCCACAGCGCTCGGACCGCACGTAAACGTACCGCGCCAGGATGCACGGCATTTGTATGAAATGGGCCTCCCGCTGGAAATTGCCAACAGGTGTGGAGTATGATACGAACCCACATCGGCAAACAAGGCCAGAGTACATACATCTCAGGAGGCGAGATGCATCATGCAGCGCCCAGGCTGTGATGGCCTAGCTTCACGATTGTAGCAGAGGCTACTGGCTGCGTCAATGACCCAATCAGGGGGTATGCAATAATTTTAATGGAGATCGTACATGCGGGGAAGCTATGCCAGGCTCCCGCCTTGTCGGCCATATAGCTGTAAACTGGCGAATAGCTGCCTCATGTCGTTGTGTCACGCGAGGAGAGTTGCACCCCAAGCGCCTTGCGTACGGCAGGGGCTACCACCGTGCCGAACAACTCTATCGCTCGCATGACCTTGGCGTGCGCTATCGGGCCGACGCTTATCTGCGCCAGGAAACGCTTGTGCCCGAAAAGCTCGTGCTCGTAGAGAATTTTGTCGATGACCTCCTGCGGGCTGCCCACCAGCAGCGCGCCCCGTGGCGAGCACAACGCCTCAAACTGCGGGCGCGTCATGCCCGACCACCCACGCTCCCGCCCGATGCGGTTCATCATCGTCGCGTAGGAAGGGAAGAACTCGTCACGCGCCTGGCTTGAGGTGTCCGCGATGTAGGCATGCGAGTTGATGCTTACCGGCAACTGCTCGGGGTCGTGTCCCGCGTGTCGCGCGGCCTCACGGTAGAGCTGAACGTGCGGCACGAACTGGTCCGGCGTGCCGCCGATGATCGCCAGCGCCATCGGCAGGCCGTAAGCGGCGGCCCTCACCACCGACTGTGGGGTACCACCCACCGCGATCCACACCGGCAGCGGGTCCTGCGCCGGGCGTGGATAGACACCCTGGTCATGCAGCGCGCCCCGATGCTTGCCCTCCCAGCTTACATGTTCGGCGGCGCGGATTTTCAGCAGCAGGTCCAGTTTCTCCTCGAACAGCGCGTCGTAGTCGTTGAGGTCGTAGCCGAACAGCGGGAACGACTCGATGAAGGAGCCGCGTCCCGCCATGATCTCGGCGCGGCCCCCGGACAGCAGATCGAGGGTGGCAAAGCTCTGGAAGACGCGCACCGGGTCGTCCGAACTGAGCACGGTTACGGCGCTGGACAGCCGGATGCGCTGCGTGCGCATGGCAGCCGCGGCCAGCACCACGGCGGTCGCTGAGACGGCGAAGTCGGGCCTGTGATGCTCGCCCACGCCAAAGACCTCCAGCCCCACCTGGTCGGCCAGTTCGATCTCCTCCATCAGGTCGCTCAGCCGTTGGGCGGCACTGCCGGGTGTAGCGTCGGGTACCTCTGCAAAGCTGTACAGGCCAAGTTCCATTTAAGTGACTCCTTTTTCTCTTTATTACGCACCATTCTGTACTGTATTTTGGCGCAAATCGCGGCTTCCTGTGTGGCATGTTTCAACAATTCTACAACATTCACCTGCTGCCAAGTAGCTCACAGGCAATTAGCAAACACTGGCCCTTCCAACTGCCGCTTGGATGTGCAAAACCCCCCAAAGTGCCTATTGACTCGGGTGGCGGGAGGACGTATACTGACGCTACTTCGAGGTTACGGGTTCGCCCGGAACAGCGGAGGAACAGAAGCCCGGATGGTCCGCAAGGATTGTCTGGGTTTTCTGTTTAGCTCGGCTTCCAAGAGCCACCGAATACAAGACCCTGGCCGGCCCAGATACAAAGATGAGGTAGACAGGAACGTTCCTGTCTACCTCTTTCTATGCCACTACTTACGGCGGTGCCATTCAGCTATCTAGCGCCGTGTGGTCTACCGGGGATAGCCGGACACGATGGCGGGTGTGGGGCTGCCGGTGGGCTGGGCGGGGGCGGTGACTTCTGCTGTGTCGGTGGGTGGAGGCACGGGGGTGATGGTGCCCGTGGGCGGCGGTATGTTGGTCGGTAGGGGCGGGGTCGTTGTGCCGTCCGGCATTACGCTGCCCGTGGGCGAGGATTGCGGAGTGTTGAGCGGGAGAATCGTTGGCGTGGTCGCGGCTATCGTGCCGGTAGGGGCGGGCACGGGTACGGCGGGTGTGCTCGGCACCTGGGCGTCGCCTGGGCAGAGGCCTCCGTTGCGGTAGCGCCAGTCGAAGTAATGCTGGCCGATGTTGCCCATCTCGACCTGGAAGCCTGCCCGGTTGGTCGGCACGTAGGTGAGCACGCGCCGCTCGTAGGCTTGGACCAGTACGTCTGTAGTCTTGCCGCGAATGCTCGCCTTCGTCCAGTACGCCTCGCTTATCGGCAGGCCGGAGGCGTAGTTCCAGGGCCTCGACAGCGCCTCCTCGGTCAATTCCTCGTTGTTCACCAGCCGGTCGTCCCTGAACTCTATCTCATAGACCTGGCCCGACGAGTTGAGGAACTCCCAAAACACGCCCGGTATGTTGTGCCCGGTCTTCGCCTCGAAGTAGGCTACCTCCACACCTGGTACGCTGCCTTTGGAGGGGTCATTGCCCGTCTTGCCCTCGCCGTCAATCGTCTGCGTCACCTTATGCCCGGTGAGGTTGGAGGCATACCTGTCACCATTTACCGAATTCGAGACCTCTCTGAACGCGGCATAGGTGGGGGCCTGCGTATCTCCGAAGTCGCCGGTCATCCGGATACAGGCCGGGCGGTAAGGGACGTATTCTTTCTCCCCGACCTGGATGACGCCGGACACCAATTCGGTCGTCAGCAGGCCGTTGGTTACGTAGAAATCGGTGTTCCAGTTGCCGTGCGGATTGTTTATCTCCATGCGGCTCTTGTCGAAATATTGGACCAGCCTGCGCCCACGGCCCGACGGGTCTTCGTTGTACTGCTCCAACAGGCCGGGAGTGTTCGGCCCCGGACCCCACATCCAGGTGCGGGCGACCAGTTCCTCCTTGACGGGCTTGTCGGTGCGCGTCCAGAGCAGTTCCATGCGCCCCGTGCCCTCAAACGGATTGGCGAAGGCGAACGGCCCCCCTCCCGCCTTGTACAACGTCTCGGGTACTTCTACGAGAGGGATCACGGTTCTCGTGCTCGCGGGTGGGCCTGGGGGCGTGCCCACCGATGTAGGCGTGGTCGAGTTGCCCGCTGTGGGGGTGCTGGTTGGCGGCGGGGTCTGGGCCAGGGCCACCGCGCTGAATAGCATAATCGCTGCTACAGGCACGCAGGCAGCAACAGTCCATTTCCTGGTCATAAAATGTACCTCCTCTGCTGGGACTTGTACTATGGTCTACGGTCAAGCAGCTTACCAATGCTACCCTTTTGCTCGGCTTTGCTACGTAGCGAGTCATATAACGTGCTCTGCTCGTGACGGTTGCGTAAACTTAGGTCTGCACGTCACCCTTATAGGCCTATGCGACTATGGATGAGAGCAGGCAATACACCCATCGGCGTATTGACCGTGGGCGCTTCTGGCGATAGGATAAGTATGACCGCAGCAGGAACTCAGTAGAGTAGCTGCCGCCGGATTTACAAACCCAGATCTGGCTTTACAGGACCATGCAGCAACTGCCTTAGTCTGCACCCTGAGGAGGGTTCCCAAGCACTATGGACGAAGCATAAGCCACAACCAGAACGACGAAGCATAGCCACAACCAGAACGAGTAAGAACAGGGCGCTATATATATAAAACAGCACATGAACGGCATATAGAACCGCAAATCGACCAGACCCATAGTAAAGACTGCACAATAGAAAGGAAATAAGATGTCCAAGCATAAAAGCTTAGGCCGCATTGCGATAGCGGCTGTCATTCTCCTGCTCGTCGCCGTGACGGCGCAATCTCTTTCTTCAGTGGGTGGGGTCCAGCCCCAGCTTCAAAGCCGCAGCGGCCTCGCTGTCCAGCAGCAACCTTTAGGTTCGGCAGGCGCTCCCAGCAAGCAGACCGCACCTGACCAGCCGGTCTCGGAAGCGCCAAACTACACAGTCCTTCCCAACGGCACCATCCTCGGCAACCCGGTGGCACCTGGCGTTTCTCCTAACGCCGAACAACTTGCCGCCATCGCCAAAGCCAAGCCCAGGCAGCAAATCGACCCCAGCACCATTGAGACCGAGATCGAGTCGCTCCCGCTAGCCGGGCACGTAGACGCCCCCGACCCCGTAGTGCAAGAGAGCATAGTGGATATGCTGATGCCCGCACCCAGCCGCTCCTGGACGGGTATGAGCTTCGGGCATGGCAACGGCGGCGCGCCCCCCGACACCACGGGCGACGTCGGCCCCAACCACTACGTGCAGATGATCAACTCGGCTTACGTGGTGCTCAACAAGAGCGGCACGGTGCTGGCCGGACCTTTCGACATCAACACCCTGTGGAGCAACGTGGGTGGCGCCTGCTTCAACAACAACGACGGCGACCCCATTGTGCTGCACGACCAGCTTGCCGACCGCTGGATACTCACCCAGTTCACCAGCAGCGCTCCCTACCACGAGTGCATCGCGGTCTCGACCACCCCGAACCCCACTGGCACTTTCTGGGTCTACTCTTTCAGGCTTCACGACACCGATTTCCCCGACTATCCCAAGTTCGGCGTGTGGCCCGACGGCTACTATATGGGCGTGAACATGTTCAGGAACCACGTGTTCCAGGGCACCCGCCCCTACGTCTTCGAGCGCAGCCGCATGCTCGCGGGGCAGGCCGCACGCTGGCTTAGCACAACGACGGCCCTCGGCAACACCCAGGGCCTGGTGATACCCTCCGACCTGGATGGGTCCACCCTACCGCCGACAGGCGCGCCCAACTTCTTCGCGCAGGCCGGGGGCAACAGCCTCAACATCTACAAATTCAAGGTGGACTGGAACAATACTGTCAATTCGACCTGGACCGGGCCTACCAGCCTGCCCGTCGCCGCCTACACACAGTTGTGCAATAGCTGCATCCCGCAGCCCAACACCCAGCAGAGGCTCGACGGCATCGGCGACCGCCTCATGTACCGCGTGGCTTACCGCAACTACGGCACTTATGAGGCTATGGCGGTGGCTATGAACGTGAACGCCAACAACTTCGCGGCCGTGCGCTGGTACGAGGTACGCAATCCCAATACCACGCCGACTATTCACCAGCAGGGGACCTTCGGCAACACCACCGACCACCGCTGGATGGGCAGCCCCGCTATGGACCGCAGCGGCAACTACGCTATCGGCTACAGCATCGGCAGCCCCAACCGCTACCCCTCGGTCGCGTACGCAGGCCGCCTCGTGAGCGACCCCCTGGGCCAGCTTTCGCAGGGTGAGGCGCTTATCTATGCGGCTAATGGCTCCCAGGACGGCGTCAACCGCTGGGGCGACTATAGCCAACTGTCCATCGACCCGTCGGACGACTGCACCTTCTGGTATACCACCGAGTACAACGAGAGCTTTGGCTGGAACTGGGCTACACGCATCGGCTCGTTCAAGTTCCCCTCGTGTGGCCCGCCACCGCCCAACCCTGCTACCAGCACGCCTACCAAGACGAACACGCCGGTACCCGCGACCAACACGCCTACCAAGACCAATACGCCTATCCCGACCGCTACCAGGACGTTCACCGCGGTGCCGCAGCAGCCTACCGCAACCAAGACCTTTACAGCTATTCCAGCGCAGCCGACTGCAACCAGGACCTTCACAGCGGTACCCGGCCAGCCCACCGCTACCCGCACCGCCACGCAGGTACCAGGACAGGCTACCGCTACCAGGACCTTAACAGCGGTACCGGGCCAGCCCACAGCGACACGCACGGCTACCCTGGTACCCGGCCAGCCTACCGCTACCAACACTGTAAGCGCACCGGGCCAGCCTACCGCTACCAAGACGACGACCGTACCCGGCCAGCCTACGGCTACACCTCCGGTTACCGCTTGCCAGATAGAGTTCCCTGACGTGCCCTCGACGCACCCCTTCTACCAGTTCGTGAGGTGTCTTGCCTGCCGGAGCATATTGGGCGGCTTCTCGGACGGCACGTTCCGCCCTGGCGCCAACATCACACGCGGCCAGTTGTCGAAGGTAGTGGCTAACGCCGCAGGCTTCATCGAGGAGCGCGGCGAGCACAGCTTCGAGGACGTACCTCCCGGCTCGGCCTTCCACCAGTTCGTGGAGCGCATGTACTCGCGGGGTATCATCTCCGGCTACTCCTGCGGCGGCGCTGGCGAGCCTTGCCTGAGCGGCAAGCCATACTTCAGGCCGAACGCCAACGCCACCAGGGGCCAGATCGCCAAGATCGTGAGCAACGCGGCGGGCTTCTCGGACGACCCGGGCGGACAGAACTACGCCGACATAGCGGTGGGCAGCACGTTCCACACCTGGGTGAACAGGCTCTCGAACCGGGGCGCGATCAGCGGTTACGCTTGCGGCGGCGCGGACGAGCCTTGCGGAGCGGGCAACCTGCCTTACTTCAGGCCCAACGCCAACGCCACCAGGGGCCAGGTAGCGAAGATTGTGTCCAACACCTTCTTCCCCAACTGCCAAACACCTTAGCCAAACGCTATCGGAAACATTGATCTTTACGAAAGAGGGTTGGTCGCGTGACCAACCCTCTTTCGTGTTCCAGGGTATGCACATCGTTGCGGTAAATGCGGTATTGCAATTGGGCACCGCATACCGTACACTTTTCCTGGGCGAACTGCGGGACTCCGTAGTTTGCCTGATTACGATACGCCCACTTTTCTTTCTAGCCAGGGAGGACTCCGGTACATGTTCCGTAGTATAAGAACTGGAGCTGCCAGCTTAGCAGCCCTAATAGGGCTTCTGATTCTTGCTGTACTGGCTGTTGGACCTGCCTTGTCTGGTACGGCGAATACGGCGGGTACAAAAGCAGTCTTGGCTGTAAGCCCCAACGCACCTAACTCCACGTACATCAACCGGGTGGCGCAGGTGCCGGAGACTCCGAATTCTACGCAGACCGTGCGCGTCTGGATAAGTTCGGACACTGCCTTTGGCGAGACCGCCGGCCTGGAATACAACCCGGTGGGCACCGGCACCTACGTGAAAGTGCTGGGCACCTTTTGCAGCAGCAACTGCTACCCTGGGGCGAACTGGTACGCCGACATCCCGGCCCACCCCGCCGGCACGCAGATTCGCTATCAACTCTTTGTCCGCAATCAGTCGGGTGGTGATTACCTGTTCACCGGCTTCAACTGGCAATATACGGTTGTAGATCCCACCAATACTCCCACCGAGACTGCCACCAGTACTGCCACCAACACGGCCACCAACACGGCCACAGAGACTAACACGCCCACGGAAACGGCCACTAATACCCCAACCGAGACGGCTACTTCGACAAGCACCGCGACCAATACTGCCACTGAGACTGCCACTGAGACTGCCACAGCCACTAACACAGCTACCGAGACGAGCACTGCGACTAACACCGCGACCAACACCACGGCCAACACAGCCACTGAAACGGCTACCGAGACTTCCACAGCCACCAGTACCGCGACTAACACACCCACGGAAACGGCTACCGAAACTGCGACTAACACAGCGACTAATACTTCAACCTCAACAAGCACGGCGACTAATACGGCTACGGAAACTGCAACTGAGACAGCTACGAATACGGCTACTCAGACAGCGACTAACACGCCTACGGAGACTGCTACACAGACTGCTACTGCCACCAACACAGCTACTAATACCGCTACCAACACCGCGACAGAAACAGCTACGGAGACCTCGACACCGACTAATACTGCCACAGAAACTTCAACATCTACGTCAACGCCGACTCAGACGAACACCGCTACCAATACTGCTACCGAGACCTCAACCGCAACCAACACGGCTACTGAAACGGCGACAAACACAGCCACAGAAACAGCCACAGAAACAGCTACTAATACTGCGACAAACACGCCGACCGAAACCGCGACCGAAACCGCTACCGAAACCGCGACACAGACTTCGACTGCAACGAATACGGCTACCAACACGGCCACAGAGACTAACACGCCCACCGAAACCAGCACACCAACCAATACCGCTACCGAGACTAATATCCCCACTAACACGGCTACTGAGACGAACACCGCGACACAGACTTATACTCCGACTGAGACGAGCACAGCAACCAATATCGCGACCAATACGGCTACTCTAACCAGTACGCCCACAGAGACCAGCGCAGCAACCGAAACGTCGGTGCCTACCAGCACCCTGACTAGCACGCCTGTCGGCTCAGCTACATCCACGGTTATGTCGAGTGCCACTACTGCTGCCACAAGTACCGGCACAAGCACGGGCACGCTTACACCCACGGCTACGGCCTCCGGGACCAGCACGTACACGCCGACGGCTACGGCTAGTGCCACAGCCAGCGCCACAGCCAGCGCCACAGCTACTGTTACAGCCACAGTCACAACACCTGCCTGCGAGCCGTTCACGGACGTGGAGCCTGGGGATACCTTCTACCAGTACATCAACTGCCTCTACTGCCAGGGTGTGATTAGCGGCTACCCTGACGGCACGTACCGTGAAGAGGCCCCCATCACGCGGGGGCAGATAGCCAAGCTGGTGAGTAATGCCGCTGGCTTCAATGAGGACCCAGGCGAGCAGATATACTCCGACGTAGCGCCCGGCTCGCCTTTCTACGCTTACATCAACAGGCTGACCAACAGGGGCATCGTGGGTGGCTATCCTTGCCCACAGCGTCCGGGAGAGGTAGGGGGTGGTGGAGACGAGTGCAACCCCGAGAACCCGTCATTGTTCCGCCCCGAGCGAAACGCGACACGCGGGCAGCTAGCCAAGATCGTGTCCAACGCCGCAGGCTTCTCGGAAGCAGTTAGCGGGCAGTACTACGCCGATGTGCCACCCAACGGAGAGGGCAGCCAGTTCTACCCCTGGGTCATGCGCCTGACCAACAGGGGTGTCATGTCAGGGTACCAGTGCGGCACCACAGATCCCAGGAGCGGACCTTGCGATAGCCAGAACAGACCGTATTTCAGGCCGCAAAATGAGGTGACCAGGGGCCAGGCAGCCAAGATAGTGTCCAACACCTTCTTCCCCAACTGCCAGAGACCATAGAACCAGCGGCTCTGTAGACTAGCAACATGATGCGAATGAGGCAGGTGGTATCGCGCGATACCACCTGCCTCATTGTTGTCGTGCTCTGCCCTCGGCAATGTATGGTAGTTCGTCAGACTCTCTGCATCAGGCCATCAAGTTCCGACTCGGTGAGAAAGCCCTGCGCGCCACCAACAGCGCCAATCTTGTACGAAGCGAAGTACGTTGCCCTCTGCAGAGAGTCGTATGCGTCCCCTGTCTTGGCGTAGAAATGCACAAAAGCGGCGAAGAGGGCGTCCCCCGCGCCTACCGTGCTGACTACCTCCCTTGTGTAGACTGCCGGGACGCGCTCTAGCAGGCCCTCGCTCTTGACCGACAGCAACGCGCCCTCCGCACCCAGGCCAATTACTACGATCTCGGTGCCGAACTTGTGCACTACGCGCCGCGCCCACTCTTCGGGAGCGCATGGCAGCCCCGCATCGCTCATGAACAGGATGTCGGCGTGACGCATGAAGTCGGCGTTGTACTCGTCGTCTAAATTAGAGATCACGTGAACGTCCGTGGCGATGGTTCTCCCCACCTGGTTGGCTAGAGCCAGAAAGGGGCGGGAGAAGTTGATATTGGCTAGCACCACTATGTCGTGCGGCCCTGTGCTTTCTAGCGCGGCCTCGAACTGTTCGACAGGATACGTTTGCTCCTGGATGTCTTTGAGGTCGGTGTTCACCTGCCGCCTGCCCTGCCTGTCGAAGAGGATGGCCGATTGGGGCGTTTGCTTCAAAGTCCGAAGCACGAAGTCGCTGTTGATGTCATGCCTCGCAAGGCCGTCCTCGACCACTTTGCCCTGGAAATCATCGCCGACCAGGGAAAGCAGGGTGACGTTGCTGCCCAGGGTGGTAAGCGCCCTGGCCAGGTTGTATCCCACTCCTGAAACGGTTGTGTTGACGCCGAAAAAGGGGTACCGCACTGGGCTGTACTCGATTGGAAAAGAACCGATTTGTACGGTCGTCTCCAGGTTGATAAGCCCCGAAACTAAGATGTTGGGCATAAACCGGCTCCGGTCCTGGTGGATAAGCATCGTAAGCCCTCCAGCAGCAATTACATTTCGCCGTTGGCCTTCTCCTACCAATCTATAATACTTGCGCCCGTCCACTCCTGACTTGATAATGTATCTGTGACGTGCCAATTCCCGTGCGTCAAGCATTCTCAAACGAATTCCATTGTGTAGAGGACGAAGTGCATAGGGTTGCTCTTGCTACATACAGAGACCTGCCGCAACTTTGCGACGACGATAGGCTCTTGTTGGACTATCTAAAGCAGCACGGGGTACAGGCCGAGGCGGTGGTGTGGGACGCGGACGACACGACCTGGGAAAGCTTCGATTGCGTGGTGCTTAGGTCGTGCTGGGACTACCACCTGCGACCAACTGAGTTCGCGGAGTGGGTAAAGGGGCTTGCGGCGGCACAAGTCCCTATGATGAACCCCGCCCCGACGGTGCTGTGGAACATGGACAAGGCTTACCTGCAAGACCTCGACCGCGACGGGGTGAAGGTAGTGCCAACCGTCTGGCTGCGCAAGGGGGAGCCTGCGGACCTGCATGCCATACTTGAGCGTCATGCCTGGGACGAGGCCGTGATAAAGCCCAGCATATCAGCTACCGCTTTCAAGACCTGGCGCACCACACTCGCGGACGCCCGGAGACACGACGCTGACCTGCAACAGATGCTGGCGGGTGCGGACTTGCTAGTGCAGCCTTTCATCAATGAAGTGGCACAGAAGGGAGAATGGTCGCTGGTTTTCCTGGGAGGGGAATACAGCCACGCCGTGCTCAAGCGCCCCCGCGAGGGCGATTTCCGGGTGCAGGAACAGTACGGCGGGTCCGCTAGGCGCGAGATGCCGCCGGGTGAGCTTGTGGCGCAGGCCAGAGAGGTGCTAGCCCGCTCCGGTAAGCCGTGGAGCTACGCCAGGGTGGACGGCGTAGAGGTCGGAGGGGAGCTAGTGCTCATGGAGCTAGAGCTTATCGAACCGTACCTCTTCCTGGGCGAGCACCCTCAGGCGGCGCAAAGGTTCGGTGAGGCCATAATGCGGCACCTGGGTTCCGGACCCGGACCGAATCGAAGCGGATGAGGCGGATAGCATAACCCGGCGAGAGGTCATCAAAGCGGCGATGGCGCGCAACGGCACGCACTGGGAGACTACTCGCCCTGCTTCGACATCATCAAGCAGTACGTGCGGTGAGGGCACCGGCACATGACGGAGGTGCAGGATAAGGTCGTGCTCACATGGCAGACTTTACCAGTTTGCCTCTCGTAGCGGCAGCGGGTCAACGGTCCAAGCCATGCGGTCGCACAACCGCTCCAGCAGCGCCAGCTTTACGCGGCTGTAGTGCTCGTCGTGCCAGCGGTTATGCGTCTCGGTGGGGTCTTCCTGCAAGTCGTACAGCTCGCCAGTGCCCAGCCCGTGCATGGCAACCAACTTGTAGCGGTCAGTGCGCAGCATAGTGGCCTGGGGAGTGGGGTCTTTGTGCCAGGGCATCGCATTGTAGTATTCGCAGTACACATCCTCTCTATGCCGGTCCAACTCCGCTTCGCCCGCGAGCAGCGGCCACAGGGACCGTCCCTGCATACCTGGGTGCACAGGTAGGCCCGAGGCTTCTAACAGAGTGGGCGCGAGGTCCACCAGTTCCACCAGCGCGTGGCTCTTTCGCCCCGCCGGTATGGTGCCGGGCCACGAGACTATGAGCGGCACGCGCACGGCAGGCTCGTAGAAGTACGGCCCTTTCAGGTAGATACCGTGGTCGCCCAGCATCTCACCGTGATCGGACATGAAGACGACCAGCGTGTTTTCGAGCTGGCCGGTCTCCTCCAGCGTCTGTAGCATGCGGTCCACCTGCTCGTCTATCAGGTCCAGCATCGCCCAGTAGGCTGCCCTGACCAAGCGGTGGTCTTCGGGGCTCATGTCGGCATAGGGGTAGTTGCCCGGCATGTTGTAAGCGGCACGGTGGTCGATCTGCTGGAAGATGGGCTTACTCGACAGTTCCCCTTCGGTGTATGTGGGCAGAGGTATGTCGTCCAGGCGGTCCAGGTAGCGTTGCAGGTATTCCAGCGGCGGGTCGAACGGGTGGTGGGGATCGTAAAAGTTGACCGAAAAGAGCCACGGCCTGTCGGAACCGGACATGGCCCGCATGAGGTCTATTGCCTTCTGGGCGCACCACGTGGTCTGGTGATACTGGGGAGGCACGCTGGTTTGCACGTACTGGGAGCCGCGGAAAGGCACCCGCTCGTAAGTTACCCCGTGCTCGCGCAGCCACTGGAAATACTCGTTGGCGGGCCAATCTGGGTCGGGGTGGTGCGACCAGTGGAACTCGGCGTAACCATCATCGACGCGGCGCTCCATAGCGGGGGCTACCTTGGGGTGGCACGCTGAGATGTGCAGCTTACCGGAGAGGCCCCCTATGCCGTCAGCCTCCGCCAGCAGCCTGGTGACCAGCACTTCACCGGCGGGTATAGACTGGCCGTTCTGCCTGCACCGGGTGGTGCGGGGGTAGCGGCCTGTGAGAAAGCTCACCCGGCTCGGCGTGCAGACGGGACTCTGGCAGTAGCCATGCCGGAACAGCACGCCGCTTTCGGCCAGGCGGTCTATGTTGGGGGTGCGCACGAAAGTATTACCGTAGCAGCCCAGCGTGTCGAATCGCTGCTGGTCGGTGCAAATCCAGAGGATGTTTGGCCGCTTCGGAGTGCCGATGTGTGGCATGGCTAGTCATGAGCATAGTGCATGCGACCCAAAGAGGCAAGCGCCCCATTGCATTGACGGCAGTTGCCAATTATAATAGCCAACACAGCCACTTGTTGTATCCCACTGTTATAGCCGGGCTGCTTTTGCATTGAACGGTAGCAAACCCGCTTGTGCGCGGGTCTACTATGCATAGCATGGATTAGAGGTGCAATATGGTTGTTTGCAGTAACTGTGGGTTCTCGAACCAACCGGGTGTAAACTTCTGCACACGGTGCGGAACGCGGCTCGTGCAGCCAGTAACCCCGCCCCCTTCAGCCCCGCCGCAGTACCAGCAACCACAATACCCCCCGCAACAATACTCGCCTCAGCAGGGCTATCCACAACAGTACCCCTACCCCGCCAACCAGCCCCAGAGAAAGCAGCGCAGCCCTTGCGGGTGCTGTTTTACCATTTTCCTGGTGTCCATAGCTCTTATCGTCGGCACGATAGGGGTCGTCTGGTACATGCTGCAAAATGGTAACCTCACCCAGCGGGGCATCCTCAACACGCTCGGCATGGGCACCGGGGAAGCCGCCGTCCTCAACCTCACAGATGGCGATTTGAGTGTGTCTATCGCTTCCCTGGGCACCGAGTCCGAGTCGGGACTACTGGACACCGACCTGGCGCTCAAGCCCACCGACAGCGACAGCTTTACGTCCATCAGCCCCGGACGGTACCGCATCACCTTCAGCGCCACGGTGGGTGAAGCAAGCGGCAACTGTTCTTTGCAAATTGCGAGCGGCGACCTTTACCAGTTCGTGGCGGTGAACGAGGGTGTGGTGATCACCAACGAGAAGTACCCACCCAGCACGGCGGCAGACCTGAACATGGTGACGTCTTCGCTGTGTAAGAAGTAGGAGAGGAGGTAGCTACATGCTAATCAAACGGTCCAGCCGCCTGAGACTGGGCGCCAGGGCGCTTCTCCTCATCGTGCTGGGGCTGGCGCTTGTGGGGTGTTCCAGCATCAACGTCGAGAACACTTCCAAAGACCAGACCGCGCGCGTGACAATGTACCTACCCGACCGCAGCGGCTCCACCTCCTTTACATTGGCTCCCGGCCAGTCGGGCAGCGAATTGACGGTCGATAGCGGCCTCGTGGTGATCCTTGTTATGCCCAACGATGAGTACATTAAGCAGCTAGAGGAGATGAAGAAGTACTACCAGGCGGTATTGCGGGTGCCCACGTTCGCCGAGGAAGACTACAAGGACGCCACGAAGAAGGTAAAGGAGTTCGATGACAAGATAAAAACGGCCAGCCTAGGTGGTAACTCATGCTACGTCCGCGTGGCCGATGATGCTGATGTAGTAGCGAGCGTAGCCTGGGACGAGCCTAACCTCACCTGGAAGATCACGTGCGCCGTCCGCAAGCAAGAGACCGAGAGCATGCCCTCTGACTAGGGTCTATCTCAAAAACGACGGGACGGAATATGAGCACACGGCCCCTACCTGTCATTTCGAACGCAGTGAGAAATCTCGTCCCTAAGCACATGGTACCACCTTTCTGTAACGTAGAGTCTCGTAAGAAAAGACTCACACCTGCATAAAGGACGAGATTTCTCACTGCGTTCGAAATGACAATGTCGCTACTTTGGTGCCGATGTTCGACAATGTTGTTCTTGAGATGGCTTCTAGCTAGAAGTGAGGTGAATGGAACCCTAGATGATGTCGCGCCTGGCGAGACGGTATAGACTGAGCAGCATGGGCGGCAGGCTGGTGGGAGTGCTGGCGCTCTTCTCCGGGGCCGCGCTGCTGACGCACATCATCTGGCGGGTATCCCTGCCGCTGGCCCTCTCTGCCGCCGTGCTGGTGCTCCTAATTAGCGCCGCCACCCTCTGGCGCAGGGCGACGGTCCCACAGCGCGCTATGCTCGCACGGCTCTTGAAGGTAGGCGCGGCTTCGGGGCTGATAGCCACGGTGAGTTACGATGCGGCCAAGTTCGCCCTATCGCAGCTAGACCCCTCGCCGTACAACCCCTTCGAGGCGGTGGGCATATTCGGGACGCTGCTGGTAGGGGAAACGGCCTCAGGCGTGGCGATTTACGCGGCGGGGACGGCGTTCCACCTGCTGAACGGGGTGTCGTTCGGCGTGGCGTATTGCTTCTTGTTCAGGCGGCAAGGGATAATCGCAGGGGTGGCCTGGGGCTTGTTCCTGGAGATGTTCCAGCTAACCCTCTACCCTGGCTGGCTGAACATCCGCCTCTATTCGGAGTTCGCGCAGATTTCGGCGCTTTCGCACATCGCGTACGGCCTGGTGCTCGGCAAGGCGTGCCAGGTCGGCCTGGCTCGTATGTCGGGTGCGGGAGCAATAGTAAGGGGAGCAGAACATGGGAACTGACCCAAACTGGGGAACAGGGCCGGGTGTGCCGCCTCCGATGCAGCCACAGGTGCCACCATACCCTCCACCTCAACCGCAGTACCAGCCACAGCCACAGCCGCAATACCCGCCTCAACCAGCGGCGCAACCCACCACGCCACAGCCACCGGACGAGCGGTTGGAGCAAATATTCTACCTGAGAGCACCCGCCTGGCTCGATGACTGGTTCCCGCACATCGCCAACGCTATGTCGGACGGGGCGTGGACCGCGGCCTGGCGAGGGGTGGGAGCTTACGCGCCGGTGGCAGCGTTCGCGGTTGGGCTTCTCTGCCGCATCCTTTTCCCGCAGATATTAACCACCTTCTCCGAGTCTCTCCTTTTCATGATGCTAGTGATAGTGGCCTCCCTTCTGAGCGGTACCGTGGGCGTGGGCCTCCTGGCCGGGTACATCATCGAAGACCTGATTGTGGGGGACCGGGCGGGCCTGTACACCTCTCTCAACGCCACGGACCTCGGGCCCGGATATGCCGCACTTGGCCTGGCGGGCGTGCTTGGCGGCAAGATCGTCAGCTACCTGCTGCTCTCGATACCCGCCATTACCATCCCACTGCTGGTGCGGAACCTCGCACCCAGCATCAAGCTGCACACGATAACCGACCCCAACAGCCGCACCTTCGCGCTCGCCGCTTTGCACGGGGCCATCGCCGGGGTGCTGATTTACCTGTGGGCGCAGTCAGTGGTCGTGCTCCTGCGCCCGCTTTTTACGTGGGTAGGTGGCGTGCCCACGGTTGAAGCTATAAACCCAGTGCAGACACAGTGGATATACCTTGTAGGAGTGGGCGCGATTGCAGCCGCGGGCCGGGTGCTGCTGGAACGAAAGCTGGCCCGTACCGCGCCGAGGGCCGCCGTCGCCACGACGTTGCAGCGGCAGCGATTCACGGGCGAGGGACAGGGCATACTGGACAAAGTGCCTGGCATCGTGCGTATCGTTATCCCCTCGGTAGTGATAGCCATGCTGCTGGCGGGTACTTACGAGGCGTGGGTAGACGCCCTCATCGTGGCGGTCGTGGTGGCCGTGCTGGGGCTGTGGCGCTCCCGCATCATACGCATCATACCTTTGCCCTCGCAGTGGTCGCTGACGATACGGCGCATCCCCAGCTTGATACGGCTGGCGATTGCCCCTTTCATCGGCTACTTGCTGTCCACGATTGTACTCACGCCGATGTGGAGTGGGGCGATGGGCCTGCGCCCGGTGATGATCGGCTCGCTCCTGACCCTCCTGGTCTTCTACGTACTGTTTCCGCCGCTGCCGGTAGTCTCCGGCCCGGCACCGCAACCCCAACCCACGAGGTAGTAACATGCTCCTGTCCGGCCTAGAAATCCAACCGTTATTCGCCACGCTGGCAGTGCTCCTGGACAACTGTAGCTCGCTGTTCGACTGCTGGAGCACGCTCGGCGCGGCTGCGGCTGCGGCGGTCGGCGCGGGTGCGGCGGCCGTGTTCGTGGGCGGTCTGCTGCTCAGCCCAGGCGAAGGTACGGGCATTGTCGAGGAAGATGTGCCGCCAGTCGCCACGGGTACAGCAAGCCCTCCCCCCGCAACCTTCGAGGGTGGGGGCGTAGCCAGCACGGTAGCGCAAGCACCACCACCAATACAGCCACAGGTGCAAGCACCGCCACCGGCGCACGCACAACCACAAGCACAGCCGCCAGCACCACCGCAGGTACAAGCAGCGCCGCCACAAGTCGCACCGGTAGCTCAACCCGCGACCCCACACGTCGATGCTGTACAACCTGCCCCTGTAGCCCCTGTAGCTGCCTCCGCAACAGTAGAGCAACCAGCAGCCTTTGAACCGGCCCCGGCGGTAGAAACCGGACCCGTAGCGCCCTCCGCCTCTCTCGGTGCAGCAACACCCGACCCTGCTCCAGATGTATCTCCAGCGGCACCCGCACCTACCGACACAACATCTATGGCACCCGCACCCACGACCACGGCCCCGGACGCACCCGCTGTGTTCGACACCGGCCTGGCTGCGGGGCTGGCGTCGGGCGTTGCGCCGGTGGCAAGCGCCCTCGCGTCGGTAGCGGGCAGCAGGGCTGGCGGTTCGGGCACGGGGCGGGATTCTAGCGGCCAGGACCAAGACGCCCAGGATGAGGACGACGTGACGTGCCCCGAAGCCGACGCCTCGCTCTTCGGTCTGCCTGACATCAACACCCGCCAGGACTGCCCAGGCACCAGACCCGGCATGCCGTCCAACTACGCGGGGATAGACTTCACCAGCAATGACGACCGCGGCCGCCCTATGGAATTGCCCTTCGAGTCGGGGGTGACCGGAGAAGTTACTTACGTGGGAGGGGCGTTCAACTCGGTGCAGGTGACTCTTGAGAACGGCAATCGTATCCAGTTCCTGCACGCTTCCCAGGTGTTGGTGCAAGTGGGCCAGCAGGTAGAGCCTACCACCGTGCTCGGCCGGACCGGCGGCACCGGACCATACGGGCCCAACCATTATGAGATACACCTGCACGTCCAGGCCTTCAACCCGCACGGCGACCTGATAGACCCCGACTGCGCGCTATCGGGTGGGGAGAACCGCCGCCTCAGAAGGAGGGTAGCGCCCCCCGAACCTACGCCGAGCCAGTCACCACAACCCGCGCCGGGTGCCACGACGGTATTGCCTGGTACGCAACCTCTGCCCCCTGTGGAAGTCCCGCGGATGCCTGTCCAGGCTCCGCTCCCCGTTCAAGCACCCACGCCACCGCCACAGGTTATCCCGCAGGTTACGCCACAGGTCGTCCTACCGGTGATGCCCCAGCTTACGCCCCAGGCACAGGCTGATTTACGGTGCACGCGCTGCGGCAACCTCAGCCCGGCCGGCGCGCTCTTCTGCCCCTGGTGCGGCCAGACGTTTGCGCGGGCGGCGGTACCACCTGCACCACCTGCACCACCTGCACCACCTCCCGCCGCCCCCCCACCGTCCGCGCCACCCCAGGTAATCTATTGCGGCAACTGTGGGCAGGCGAACGAGTGGGCTTCGGCCTTTTGCGGGCGCTGCGGCACCAAGTTGGCCCATTGAGGCTAAAAGCTACTG